>NZ_JAGQDN010000030.1:0-54549 GCF_021270385.1 Brevibacillus sp. AF8
GGAGTCCTACCGAGCGGAGAAGGGATTCGCGGGCAACAGAAACGCAACCGTGCCCGCGCGGCGTAGCGGCTACCACTTTTGCGTTTCCCCGCGAATCCCTGCGGAGCGGACAGTCCCAGCCCTCAGCAGGACGGAGCCTGGAGCCTAGACTGGAAATATTCTTCTCTCCACCGCAGCCACATAAAAAAGCAGGGGCAGACTGATTTTTGCAGTCTCCCCCTGTCTTATATAATTCGGATCGCTTAGCGAATCGGGCAAGCTCCGCCTTCGCAAGATTCAGCCGTGGACAGATCAGCCTCGCCGCCAGTTTCATACTGCTGCAAAATCGCAGGATCAAACGGCTTCATGGACTGCTTTAATGCCTCGTACTGTTCTTTGGTGCACTCTTCGTAAGGAGCCAATTGGTAGTTTCCGCCATCCAATTGCAAGAAGGATACACCTACGAAATTATCCCAGTTATCGTATACGATGTCTTCTACTTCTGCCCATTCTTCCTTACGTACAGTAATGGTGTTCGAAGAGTTGTGCTCCGTATATTCCTTCTGGAAACGGAAGTACGTATCGAATTGGCGTTTTGCACTTACTTCGTTCTTCGTTTCTTCTGCCCCTGATGCTACAGGGAAATCGATGACGAGTGTACGTGCATTTGCCATGCGCTCTTCATACGTTTCGCCTGGTGTTCCTACCTCTGGGTTGACTGTCCAGCCGAGAGTTTGTACCGCTTTTGCCAATGGATCCTCAGCATTAATGCGAATGCGGCGGATGTAGTACGGCGAATGGGACCAGTGCAGACCGCTGGAGACACCACCAGCTACCTGAGACAGCGTACCTTCCGGCTTCACAGTCGTTACCAAGAGTGGAGAGTTCACACGCAGCTCATACGCATAACGGTTCGCCTCGTCACGAGCAGCATCGCCCAGCTGGCGCAGCAGTTCGAGCTCTTGCTCTTCTGTATAGCCAAGGGATGCCAACGCATCCTTCACTCCAGTAAGAGAAGTTCCGAGCAAGCGGTCACGCTGTTGAACGGTATCCCAATGCGGCAGCTCCAACGTGACCAGCGTCATGCGCAGACCGGCACGAGCAGATTTGCGCTGTGCTTCCAGCAAGCCATCGAGATCCAGATACTTGGAGCCATCCCCGCGATCCTTCACGAATTCAACCAGATTGACTGTCGTCAGGTTGCAGACGCCATAAGAATCGAGCAGGATTTCTGCACAAGGGTTCAAGCCCTCTGCATTTGGGCGGCGACGGTTTGCTTCTTCCAGGTTGATGAAGCCTGGTTCGCCTTCCAATTGCATCAAAGTGAACACGAGGTTCAAGAATGGCTTAGTTGGTTGTTTGGTAAAGGCGATGGAGTTGTTGGACATACGGCGGTGATCCAGACCAAAGCGTCCGTCTCCTACGTTTTGGATGCTGTCAAACCATACAGGCTTGTGCTCTCCCAACAGCTCGCCTACACGACGGTGATGGTTCAGCTGATCCTCCGTCCAGAAACCATTGATGCCGTATTTCGCCAGCATGCACTCATAGTCATCGTGATCAAACAGGAAAATTTCCGCTGTACGGCGTACGCCACCTACCACAACGTTTGCTCCGATGAGGTTTCCAATGTCGAGAATATGTATCGGACGGATTTTACCGTATCCTATTTCATCACTCTCGATTGGTGCCAAATGCTGGTCGATTTGGTTTTTCAACACTTTATCGATTCCTTCAAACATTTCGCGAAGCGGCTCATGACCACTAGCTGTACCGCCAAAACGCTTCAGTCGCTCGCCTTTCGGACGCACGCTGTTATAAGAGATTTTCACGGTGTGAATGTGCTCGTAAGTGGAATCTGTCAAAATTTGCAGGTAGAGACGGAGGGATTCTACCCAGCCTTCTTTACTGTCTCCCACATAAATTTTGGCAAAGCCGTTATCCAGTACATTCAGCTCAGAGCGCTCCAGGCGTTGATGCTTTGGCAGCGGTCTGTATTCAGAAGAAAGCAGCGAGACATTCGTGCGAATCGGGCCCAGTCCAGCAGCCATTTCCTTCGTGCATTTGAAGCCTACGCCAGTTCCTACCAAGAGAAGGTAGAACAAATCGCCCAAGTCATCCCAAGACTTGATGTTCAGGAAGGAGCAGTTGAAGTTCGCCAACGGATACAAATCCGCTACGCCGTTGTCTGCACCGCCAACCCACAAGGTACGGCCGGACAAAAACTGGCGAAGGTTGAACATGTTGTCAAACAATCCTTCTGCCTCTTTTTCCATTGCGCGGGAATCGGCATACATTCCGATTTTGTTCAAATGCTGATAAGCCAGCTTAATATTGTAATCCACCGAGCGGCGGCAAGTTTCTTTCCACGTTTCCCGTCTTCCTTTTTCCGGTACAAAGCGAGAATAAGTACGGTAGTAAACAAATTGTCCAAGAGGACTCATATGGTTCGGAAAATCAGGATATTGATTTAAGAATTCATCCCGCAAAAATTGAGTTCGGGATACGGTTTCGGTCGCCAGCATATCGTTCCTCCTTCGAATCTTTCCTCTCTAGTTTAACTATCTTTATCTGTAAAACTCAATAGTTTCACCTATATATTGTGCAAAATAATTTTCGACAATACTAGATGTTGTGTTCACCCTAAAAAAACACTTGACACAAAATCCCGAACATTGGACGTACAAAAGGACCATTTTACGTTCAGCCTTTTCCTGAGAACGAGCCCTACAACACCCATTCTGTCATGATTTGGAAACCCCGAACGTATGGATTTCATCCGTTCTGGCACAAAGCCACCGACCGATTTTAACAGATTCCCACTCGCTTTGCATCACCTAATAATCGCCGTTATCTGGTAAAACTTATCAAGCAGTTCGTCGGCTAATCCTTTTTCCACCAAGCCAAAAAGGGTGACACTTGGTCACCCTTCAGAGGCATTCTTCATTAAAGTTGAATAGTATTACCTACAGAATCCGGGCATGTCCTGAATAAATATGCCCACGTTCAGAATCCACCGTTACGATTTGCCCGTCCTTCAATACATCCGTTGCAAATTGCACACCTACGATGACTGGAATGCCGAGATTCAGGCCTACAATGGCTGCGTGAGAAGTAAGTCCTCCCTCTTCGCAAATCACCGCTCCAGCCTTGCCAAACGCTTCAATCATATCGGAGTCGGTACCGATGGTAACCAGGATTGCACCTTCTTCTACCTTTGCCAGCGCCTCTTCAGCGGATCTGGCAATCACTACCTTGTTGGTGACAACTTTTCGGCCGATTCCTTGTCCTTTTGCTACCACATCCCCAATGACGTGGATTTTCATCAGATTCGTTGTCCCAACCTCACGCACAGGCACGCCTGCTGTGATCACAACGAGATCGCCATGACGAACGAAGCCTGTATCAAGCGCCTCTTGAACAGACATCTCCAGCATTTCATCGGTGCTATTCGCCATTTCGCCCTTCACCGGATACACGCCATTTACGAGTGCAAGACGGCGAATAATCGCTTCGTGCGGCGTTACAGCCACGATTGGTGCTTTTGGACGGAACTTGGATACCATGCGAGCTGTGTGTCCGCTTTCAGTCGCAGTAATGATTGCCGCTGCGTCCAGATCCAGTGCTGCATTGGATACAGCTTGGCTGATGGCATCGGTAATCGTCACTTGTTTGAGCTGTGCTTGTGCGTACAAGATCTCACGATAATTCAGCTCTTGCTCTGCACGTACAGCAATGCGCACCATGGTTTCGACAGACTCAACCGGGTATTTACCGGCAGCCGTCTCTCCAGAGAGCATGATTGCGTCTGTCCCATCGAAAATGGCATTCGCAACGTCACTCGCTTCCGCACGTGTTGGACGTGGGTTGCGCTGCATGGAATCAAGCATTTGTGTCGCCGTAATAACTGGCTTCGCGAGTTCGTTACATTTTTTGATCAGCTTCTTCTGAACAAGTGGTACTTCTTCTGCCGGAATCTCTACGCCCAAATCACCACGCGCAACCATGATTCCATCTGTTACTACCAAAATTTCGTCTACATTATCGACGCCTTCCTGGTTTTCGATTTTCGCGATAATATCGATACGCACGTTATGGCGCTCCAGGATTTGGCGAATCTCCAAGATATCCGAAGCTTTTCGGACGAAGGAAGCCGCAATGAAATCGACTCCTTGTTCAATACCGAATTCGATATCCTGCGCATCCTTTTCTGTGATACCTGGCAAGTTGATTTTGACACCAGGAACATTGACGCCTTTTTTGCTCTTCAGTGTTCCGCCGTTTTTGATCAAGCAGATGATTTCGGTGTCACTCACTTCTTGTACAGTCAACCCGATCAAGCCGTCGTCGATCAAGATCGTATCGCCGATTTTTACATCACCAGGCAATTCCGGATACGTAATGGAGACGCGCTCTGCGGTACCCGCTACTTCCTCCGTGGTGAGGATCAGCGTATTTCCTTCTACGAGCTCGACTGCATCTACTGCAAGCGTACCCGTGCGAATTTCAGGACCTTTTGTATCCAACAGGATTGCAACGGGTTTCCCGGTTTCTTTTGATGCCTGACGAATGTTTACAATTCGCGCCGCATGCTCCTCATGGGAACCGTGCGAGAAATTCAAACGCGCTACGTTCATTCCTGCTTCGATGAGTTTTTTCAGCGTTTCAACCGATTCACTCGCTGGTCCGATGGTACACACAATTTTTGCTTTCCTTAACATAGGATGTAAGCCTCCTCGACACTCCGAAAACTGTCAGTATTATATAGATAGCGTGCGCGCCAATTGATAAATAGATAAATCCAATTGATGCTTTTTCGCCAATGCTTCTTGAAAATCAACATCCACGATCTGGTTGTTCTGAATCCCAACCATTCGGTCCTGCTTGCCTTCCAGCAACAAATCGACAGCTGCGGCACCCATTCGGCTTGCCAGCATTCGGTCCATCGCAGTAGGGGAACCACCACGCTGAATATGACCGAGTACCGTCACACGAGTCTCCCAGCCTGTCTCTTTCGTGATCGCTTCGGCGTACGAAGCGGCACTTCCTACCCCTTCCGCCACAATGATGATGGAATGCTTTTTGCCACGGCGTTGTCCAGCATGCAGTCGCTCAATAATGTCGTCCATCTCCTGCGACGCTTCCGGGATCATAATGGACTCGGCACCAGCCGCAAGCCCTGCCCACAATGCCAGGTCGCCAGCATCTCGCCCCATTACTTCAATAATGTACGTGCGTTCATGCGAAGTGGCCGTATCGCGGATTTTATCGATTGCTTCCACAACGGTATTCAATGCCGTATCAAACCCGATCGTGAAATCGGTGCATGGAATATCATTATCAATCGTACCCGGTACGCCAATAGTCGGGAAGCCTTTTTCGGTTAGCTTCTGCGCACCGCGAAACGACCCATCTCCCCCAATGACAATCAGACCCTCAATTCCATGAGTACGTAATTGCTCCACCGCTCTTTGCTGTCCGGCTTCCGTCTTGAACGCTTCACTGCGAGCGGAGTAGAGAATGGTTCCTCCCCGTTGGATAATATCCCCAACAGAGCCTAGAGACATCTCCGTGATATCTCCCCTCATCAGCCCTTCGTATCCGTGGTAAACCCCAAACATTTGTACCTCGTGAAAATGAGCACGACGTACAGCCGCCCGGACTGCGGCATTCATTCCAGGAGAATCTCCACCGCTAGTGAGAACTGCAAGTTTCCGCATGGAATCCACCTCTCCAATCGTATCGTCTTTAGCATGTCATTTAACGGAAACAGTATGTACCATACTTTGTATGAAACATGCTGTATCACTCAAATCCTCATATCTGTTATACAATCAAAAGATATGTGCCATACTTTTTGAAAGCTCTGATAACTCTTTCATCCGACTTCGATTGTAGCAGATTTTCCTCGGAGAAAAAAGAAAAAAACGCCCCCTGTTTCTTACAGGGAGGCGAATTCTCCGATCTGCTTAAACTTCTCGTAACGGTCCTGTATCAATTCATCTGGAGTTAAACGCCCTAGCTGTTCTAGTTGTTCCGTGATGACCGCCTTGACCATGCCTGCCTGCGCGATCAAATCACGATGGGCTCCTCCGAATGGTTCATCAATAATTCCATCAATGACTCCTAATTCCAACAAATCAGGTGCCGTAATTTTCATCGTCTCCGCTGCCCGCATACCCAAGCTGGAATCTCTCCAGAGAATCGCGGCGGCACTCTCCGGTGCAATCACGGAGTAATAGGAATTCTCCAACATATAGATGCGGTTACCTACGCTAATCGCCAAGGCTCCGCCGCTTCCGCCTTCCCCGATGACGATACAAATAATCGGCACGCCAAATGTCGCCATTTCACGCAGATTGCGAGCAATCGCTTCGCTCTGACCGCGCTCTTCTGCCGCTTTTCCAGGATATGCCCCTGATGTATTGATAAAGCAGATGATCGGGCGACCGAATTTATCCGCCTGCTGCATAATGCGCAATGCCTTCCGGTAGCCTTCTGGATGAGCCATCCCGAAATTACGCTTGATGTTGTCTTTCGTGTCTTTCCCTTTTTGGTGACCGATAACCGTAACCGGACGTCCATCCAGCTTGGCAATTCCACCCACAATCGAATGGTCGTCTCCGAACAAACGGTCTCCATGAACCTCGATAAAATCAGTAAAAAGTAGTTGTATATAGTCCAAAGTCGTTGGCCGTTCCGGATGACGAGCCAGCTGTACGCGTTGCCATGGAGTCAAATTGCCGTAAATTTGCACAGCAAGCTCTTTTGATTTTTGTTCGAGACGCTGTACTTCGTCAGAGAAGTCAATTCCCTTTTCCTCAGTAAAACGGCGCAATTCCTTAATCTTATCCTGTAATTCTACTAATGGCTTTTCAAAGGAGAGCTCGCCTGCCATGTTTCTACTCCTTCCCGAGACGTGTGCATCTCTACCAGTTTGGACAGCGTATTTCGCATATCCTTACGGTGTACCACCATATCGAGTTGCCCGTTTTTTAACAAGAATTCCGCTGTTTGGAAGTCTTTTGGCAACTCCTGACGGATCGTTTGCTCAATGACTCGACGCCCAGCAAAACCGATCATAGCTCCTGGTTCTGCGATATTGTAATCTCCCAACGAAGAAAAGCTCGCTGATACCCCACCATATGTAGGATTTGTCATGACCGAGACAAACAGCAAGCGTTCGCGATCCAATCGAGACAACGCTGCGCTGGTTTTCGCCATTTGCATCAGGCTCAACACACCTTCTTGCATGCGTGCTCCACCAGATGCACTGAACAAAATGAAAGGCAAACGCCGTTCGATCGCTTGCTCAATTGCGCGCGTGATTTTTTCCCCGACGACCGATCCCATACTCGCCATACGGAAACGAGAATCCATGACCCCAATCACGATGCGGTTCCCACTCAGGAGACCTTCACCTGTAATGATCGCCTCGTTCAAATTGGTGTTGGCCATATCTTGCTCCAGTTTTTCCAAATAGCCAGGAAAACCGAGTGGATTGGCTGTTATCAAATTGGCATCAAATTCTTCTGTCAGAACCCCATCATCCAGAAGCGCTTGCAGACGCTCTGGAGCGGACATGGAGTAGTGGAACTGGCAGCCTTTGCAGACGCGCAAGTTCTTCTCCAAATCCTTCGAGTAGTGAATCGTCCCACAATGTGGGCATTTATTCATCAATCCCTCAGGGACTTCCTTTTCTTTCGTACCCGCTTCCTTGCTCATGTCGGTGGAAGCAGGGACACGTGCTAGTGTCTCTGAAGGAACTGTAGCGAATTTGCGCTTTTTCCCAAACAGATCTTTAAGCACAGGTACACCCACCTTTCTCTTCAGTGAAGGATCGTGCCGAGAACATCCCGGACTTCGTTTAGTTCGCTCTCGGGCACGAGAATCTCGTATTGCTTGGAGACCCTGCCTTCGCGAACCTTTACCAAAAACCCTTCATCTGTCAAACGTTGCTGTATCCGTTCTGCAATTCTAGCGCTAGGAGCGATGTAGATGACCGTCCACATGCTGGCTTCCTCCTCAATCGTCCAATACAGGTCTGCATCATCATATCACAGCGCCAGCGCCCCTCGCAAATTGAGGGAAAACTAAAGCTTGCTGTTCTCCAAATGCTGTTTCATTCTCTCTAATGCGACGTTCACATCGCCTTCGCGAATGGCTTCCATAATCTGTCGATGCTCTACGAGTGCTGCACTTGCTCTGCCTTCGCGCGACAGTGATTCAATGCGAATACTGTTGCTGTACTCAACCAAAGGCGTCCAGATGCGATGCAAAATCGAGTTACGGCTGGAGCGACATATGACACGATGAAACTGATAGTCTTCCTCCGCAGGTACCTCGCCCCTTGCTACTCTTTCCTCTGCAATGGCCAGGATGCGTTCCATTTCATCAAAATGCTTGTCCGTCGCCCGTCTACAGGCTAGGCGGACAGCATCCAGCTCTAGCATTCGCCGCATTTCGATCAAGTCCTTCTTGGTTTTGGTATCCCGTAGGATAAAAAAGCCAAGAATATCGATCAGTCGATTGTGCCGGTAATGCTTGAGGAAGGTGCCTTCTCCGCGACGCGTCTCAATGAGTCCGAGCAGCTCGAGAGCCCGAAGAGCCTCGCGTACAGAGGAACGCCCTGCTCCCAGTTGTTCGGACAGCTCTCGCTCAGACGGCAGCTTGTCCCCGGGCCGCAAGTTTTGCTCCTGAATGATTTCATGAAGTTGCAGGAGAATTCCTTCGTAAACCTTTCGATCTTGAGAAGAGTCGAGCACGATTATCCCCCTTACTCGTACCTTCAACGAGGAGCACCCTCCACGTTTGTAAGAAGCCTACGTTTTTTCGCGGAGGGCGTCGTCTGTGCCTCGATAAAGAGTATTTTACGCTTCTTGGTAAGAGATAGCTGTCAATTTCGTTGTCTTTTGTTTTACTTCTTCCGGATCAACTGTGATGCGAGCAACACCTGTTTCCATCGCTGCTTTTGCTACTGCCGCAGCTACGTTTGGCGCAACACGTGGATCGAATGCGGAAGGAATTACTTTATCCGCAGTAAGCTCTTCTGGCGTGATCAGGTCTGCGATTGCATATACAGCAGCCAGCTTCATTTCTTCGTTGATCTCCGTTGCACGTACATCCAACGCGCCACGGAAGATTCCCGGGAATGCCAGTACGTTGTTTACTTGGTTCGGGAAGTCGGAACGGCCTGTACCGATTACTGCCGCACCTGCTTCTTTTGCTTCTTGCGGCATGATTTCTGGTACTGGGTTTGCCATAGCGAAAATGATCGGATCGCGGTTCATCGAACGAACCATGTCTTGTGTAACAGCGCCAGCTACGGATACACCGACGAATACGTCAGCGCCCTTCATTGCATCAGCCAGGTCACCTTGCAGCATGCTGCGGTTCGTAATTTTCGCCATTTGTTCCTTCACCGGGTTCATACCGAATGGACGGCCTTCGTACACGATTCCTTTTGTATCAACCATGATGACTTCTTTCACGCCCATGGAAATCAAAAGCTTCATGATTGCGATACCAGCTGCACCTGCACCGTTCGCTACTACGCGGATATCTTCCAGCTTTTTGTCCACCACGCGCAGCGCATTGATCAGACCTGCCGCTGTAACGATTGCTGTACCGTGTTGGTCATCGTGGAAAATCGGGATGTTTGTTTCGCGCTTCAGACGCTCTTCGATTTCGAAGCATGCAGGAGCTGCGATATCTTCCAAGTTCACGCCACCAAAAGTAGGCTCGAGCAGTTTTACTGTCTCTACAATTTTATCTACATCTGTCGTATTCAAGCAGATCGGAAATGCATCTACGCCTGCGAAGGATTTGAACAAAACCGCTTTCCCTTCCATAACCGGCATTGCTGCTTCTGGTCCGATGTTTCCGAGACCCAGTACGGCAGTACCGTCGCTGACTACTGCAACCAGATTGCCTTTCATCGTGTAATCGTACACTTTGGACTTGTCATCGAAAATATCTTTGCAAGGTTCAGCAACCCCAGGAGAATAGGCTAGACTCAGATCGTAAGCATTGCGAACGGGTACCTTGGTCACTGCCTCCAATTTTCCTTGATGTTTTCTGTGAAGCTCCAGTGCTTCCTCTCTCAGGTTGGACATGAGATCCCACTCCATTTCACGATAATAGTTTCTATGATTGCTTGTAGGCAGTAAAAACGCCTGGGGTATTCCAAGTGGTCTGACCACTCATTGAGTTATGCTCTCAATATAATAAAAAACTGTTCTCCTGTAAACCTGCCGAAAACGGCGAAAAAGGGAGGACATTCCTCATCCTCCCCAATTTATAGGCATTTCTTTCCGAATTACGCTGTCAGGCCCCACAATTTCTCGCGCTTGCTCCAAAAATGACTCATCTACGTCTACCCAATTTGCTTCTGGCAGGCGAATTGTCTGTCTTTTTCCCTCGTAGAAGAGGATAACAGGAATCGTTCCTTTTTTTTCGACAAACAAGCGTGAAAGTTTTTGCAGCGTCGAATCGTGCTCTTGCTCTGCAGATATTTTGACAAATAATACAGTCTCAGACTTCGGCTGCGGCAGCGTTTGTGCATCCCAGAAGCGGGAAGCCAAGAGCTTGACCATGTCTTCCTGGTGATCGACTCGGGCTTCTGCCACGACGATTTGTTCGCGCTCGAGCAGTGGCCCGTACTTCGCATACACCTGCGGGAAAACGACCAGCTCTACTGGTGCGGTTTTGTCCTCTAGCGTAATAAATGCCATCGGGTCCCCTTTTTTCGTTTGGATGCGTCTGGCTTCCGTAATCATTCCAAAGACTTTTACCGTCTTGTCGCGTGGCACATCCCCCAACGAAGAGATAACCGATACTTCCGGGCGGTTCGCGACATGAGCAAACTGATCAAGTGGATGACCGGAGATGTATACCCCGATCAAATCCCGCTCCTCTTTTAATTGCTGTGTATGTGAGAGCGGCGGTACCTCGGGATATTCTGCTGGCTCGCGCAAAGGTGTCGTATCTTCTTCTCCCGCAAATAGATTGAGTTGGTTGGCGTCTCGCTCAATTCTCTTGCTGTTTGCCTTCCCTACCGCTTCATCCAGCAATAGCAAAAGCTGACTGCGATGGCCTGGCAACGAGTCCAACGCGCCGCATAAAGTGAGCGACTCTACTACTCTGCGATTGACTAACCGCGCATCCACGCGCGCACAAAAATCAAAGACATCGCGATACGGTCTGCCTTTGCGCTCTTTCACGATCGATTCAATGGCACCGTAGCCGACGTTTTTCACTGCGGCCAAACCAAAGCGAATCGCATCCTGCTCCACTGTAAAGTAGGCCAAGCTCTTATTTACGTCAGGCCCGAGTACGGTAAGCTGCAGTCGCCGCGCTTCCTCCGTGTATTCGGCAATCCTCGTTTGACTTCCAATGGACAAGGATAATAGCGCTGCCATGAACGCAAGCGGATACGTTGCTTTCAAATAAGCCATCTGGTAGGCGATAACCGCATAAGCAACCGAGTGGGCTTTGTTGAAGCCATAATCGGCAAAGCGCACAATCAAATCGTAGACTTGATTGCCCAGCTCTTCTCCGTACCCTTGCCGGACACAACCGGCCACGAACTTCTCCCGCTGCTCCGCCAATAGCTCCCGTTTCTTTTTCCCGACCGCTCGGCGCAAAATATCTGCCTCACCAAGGCTGAAGCCTGCCAGTGTTGAGGAAATCTGCATGATTTGCTCCTGATAAATCATAAAACCGTGCGTCTCCCGCAAAATCGGCTCGAGTACCGGATGTGCGTACTGCACTTTGCTCTGCCCGTGTTTGGCGGCGATATACTGCGGGATAATCTCCATCGGCCCCGGGCGATACAATGCCAGAACCGCAATGATGTCATCAAGGCTGCTCGGCTTCAAATCTCGCAGCACATTGCGCATCCCCGAAGATTCCAATTGGAAAATGCCGGTTGTCTCTCCACGGGAGAGCATGCGAAACGTTTTCTCGTCGTCTGTCGGCAGCTTATCCAGATCAAGCGATATTCCCTGCTCCTGCAAATGACGCAACGTCTCCTGAATGATTGTCAAATTGCGCAAGCCGAGGAAGTCCATCTTCAACAAACCGACTTCTTCGAGAATCTCCATCGGATACTGAGTAAGGGCCAAGCCTTCGTTGCCCGTCTGTAATGGAACGTAATTCGTCAGCGGTTCACGCGAAATGACGACACCCGCCGCATGCGTAGAGGCGTGACGCGGTAAACCTTCTACGCCCCTTGCCGTTTCGATCAGTTGTGCTGCCTGTTTGTTTTCTGCGCACAGCTTGCCGATATCCGGGTTGATCTGCATCGCCCGTTCAATCGTCATGCCTGGCGATTGCGGAATCATTTTGGCAACACGATCCACGATGCCCAAAGACAAGCCTAGCGCCCGTCCAACATCGCGCACAGCTGCACGAGCCGCCATCGTACCAAAGGTAATGATCTGGGCGACGCGATCATGACCGTATTTGCTCGCTACATAGTGAATGACTTCGTCACGACGCTCTACGGAAAAATCGATATCAATATCAGGCATCGTCACCCGCTCCGGGTTGAGGAAGCGTTCAAAGAGCAAGTGAAAGCGAAGTGGATCGACATTCGTGATTTTCAATACGTACGCCACCAGGCTACCTGCCGCAGACCCGCGTCCAGGTCCAGTCGGTATCCCGTTCTCGTGAGCGTACCGCATGAAATCCCATACGATCAGGAAGTAATCGGTGAAGCCCGTCCCTGTAATAATCGCCAGCTCGTGATCCAGACGCGCTTGTGCCTCTGGCGTAATCTCGCCGTACCGCTCCCGGCAGCCCTTTTCACACAGTTCACGCAAATACTGCGTCGAATCTTGTCCCTCTGCCAAAGGAAATTCCGGCAAAATATGCACGCCAAAGGTAAGGTTCAGCTTGCACCTGTCAGCAACTGCTATCGTATTCGCTAACGCCTGGGGAGCAAAAGCAAAGAGCGCCGCCATTTCCTCGGCACTTTTCAGATAGTATTGATCCGTCTCATAGCGAAAACGGTTTTCTTCGCCAACCGTCTTGCCTTCCTTGATCGCCAACAAGATATCATGCTGCTGGTGATCCTCCCTGTGGATGTAGTGAACGTTGTTCGTCGCAATTAGCGGAATCCCCGTCTCCTGGCTCAGTTTCACGAGACGAGCATTCAGCCTGCGCTCCACTTCCAGTCCGTGATCAGCCAGCTCCAAGTAAAAATGCTGCTCTCCAAACATTCGCTGATACTTGCGGGCTGCTTCCTTCGCAGCGTCCGCTTCTCCAGCCAGTAACAGCTTGGGTACTTCCCCTTGCTGACAGCCGCTTAGAGCTATGAGGCCGTCTGTATGCTTTGCCAACACTTCTTTGTTGAGACGCGGAAGGATGTAGTTGCCGTCTGTGTTCGCGATTGTCGCCAGCCTCAGGAGATTCCGGTAGCCCGTTTCGTTTTCAGCGAGAACGATCAGATGACTAGGCGGCGGTGCATTTCGCACGCGATCTTGAAGATTTCCCTCTATTACGTATATTTCCATCCCGATAATCGGTTGGATGCCTGCCTCCAGACAAGCTTTATAAAACGGGATCGCCCCGTACAGATTGGCATGGTCTGTCATCGCCAGTGCATGCATGCCCAATTCGCTGGCTCGCTTCACTAGCGCATCGATACGTGCTGCTCCATCCAGCAGACTGTACTCCGTATGAACATGCAAATGGACAAAGGAGGTCATGATATTACCCCTCTCACTTTTCACGATTGAAACTTTCTCTCTTACATTATACCGGAAGTATAGCGCATACGGACGATAAGAACAAACGTTCTTGCTTGTGTTTGACCGTTATCCCCTGATTTTGGTAGGATGAGTAATACCAGAATGGCTAGAAAGGATGAATCCATCTATGTGGTCTGCCTTTTACATGACCAGTATTCTCGCTTCCCTAGTAGCCAGCGTCTACTATAGTATCCATGCTCGCAGACGAGGCATCCATCCGCTTGAATCGCGTATGCTGCTGGGGAAGATGAATGTGTCATTGGGGATACTCGTTTCTTTGTTCGGCATCAATCAGTTTACTTTTGATTCGCTCGATACGATCCGCATTGTCGTTGCATTGATCATGCTGATTGTAGGGGCTATGAATTTATTTTTGGGAACGCGCAATTATTTTCGTTATCGTACAGCTTGGCAAGCAGAATTGAAAAAAGGGGTATAAAAAAAGGGCATGAGAACAAATTTACGTTCACATGCCTTTTTCATTTGGGGAGAAGCAACGCTGGAAATACTTTTCCTCTATTCCCAGCTGTTTATCATACAAACCCGATAGAGCTCTCGCTATAATGGATTTGTGTGACATTCTATTGCTTCGACAACCTGAGCGGCAGTGCCGAAGGTTGTCCTTTTTTCTGTTCAGTTCAGGAGGGAACGATTCCCAGCTATTGCAGGTCTTCGGCTTTTGCCCACATTTCCTCCGGGTTCAGCTCGTAGATACCTTCTTCCCGATACATATAATGATTCATGATGAATTCCCTGCGAATCGTAGCATAATCTTCGTGGAATTGGCGAATGTATTCGTTGATCTCTGGTTCCTTGTATTTGCGGTCTTTTTCTAACCCTCGAACCATGTATTCAAAGACGATCAGCTTTTTCTTACGCTGGGACGGGATTTGTTTCAGCTTGCCATCTGGCGTAATGAAGCTGCGAATGACCTGCATTTTTTCCGCTGCCATCTGATGCCTCCTTTGAACATGAGAATTGTCTTGTGCAAAAATGTCCTCTGCTGTCGAATCCTTTGCTTTTTCCATGACGTTCACGATTGCCTGCGACTGGCGTTTTACATTGGCTTCGTGCAGGTAAAAGTAAATGGTGTTTTTATCACGCCGTTCGTAAACGACACCTGCTTCCCGAAGCTTTGCCATATGGTGAGTAATAGTGGGAGGTGTCACACCGAGCTTGCCTGCCAACGCCTGTCCATGCAGGGGGCCATTTGCCAAAATCGCGAGAATGCGTACGCGCGTCGGGTCTCCGAGTGCTTTGTAAAAGGTGACGAGTTGGTCTAATTGCAAAATGGGGTACTCCTTTCTTTGATTGATCGTTTCAATTAGATGATGTTCTAATTAGATGATAAGTTGCATTGCTTTTCCTGTCAATTCTAGGACGTTTAAAATACCCTTAACCGTTGCTGTTAGTGGCAGTGGAAAAAGGGAAACCGCGTCCAAAGTAGTCCTCCCCATGGAGCATGTTCAGAGGTGGACGCTTAAAGGCGTGTTTCCCTTTTTCCACTGCGCCTCGGCTGGTGTCCCAAAGAGCCTCGCTTATTTCTCCTTTTTCCTTGAATCGGCTGTCTGTTTAGTTGCGGCTTGATTTGTTCGTTTATCAGGATGATTTTCGCCTCATGAATTAACTTTCAGGATGCCTTTACCAAAGCTGCGTAGAAGAAGCGCATTTCCAGTCCAAGCGCCTCTGGAGCCCATCTCAGCGTAGGAATAAATGGCGGGGAATTTAAGCTTCACTTATGGAATACTTCCTCGAAACTTCAACGTTTGAAGCGCTCCCGCCATTTATTCCGAAGCGGACAGTTCACACCCCTTGCGGGGCGGAGGCCGAAGCGTAGACTGGAAATGCGCTTCTTCTCCCCCACTACAGCCACTTTTCAACACAAAAAAGAACAGTCCATAAGAGACTGTTCCTTTCTTCTAACGCTCAATTATTTGCGCCGTAATCATAGCCTGCCCCACGAGCTGTTCGCCATGGAATACCGATACTTCGACTTTTCCGAAGCGGCGGCTGATGTCCAATAGGCGCGGCTTCACTTCGATATGGCTTTCCATCTGGACTGGCTTCAGGAAATAGACGGTGATATTTTCCGGTACCATGTCTCCTCGACGATGGTGGCGCAACAGGTTACAAGCAGCCTCGACCATGACCGTCGTCATGATTCCGCTGGCAATCGTACCGAGGTGGTTGGTCATTTGTGGGCTCACATCCCCCAGATAGACCATCTCATCTGCCTGTCGCTCCTCACGGAAATGGGACATGATCAGATTCGGGAACGTTTCACTCATCTGTGGTTGCTTAGCTGTAAATTGCAGTGCTTTTAATACGTCGTTGCGGCTCAAGACCCCTACGAGCTTGCGATGATTGTCTACGACAGGCAATAGCTCGATTCCTTCCCACACCATGGTGTGCGCAGATGACGCTACGGATACCCGCGGCGAGGTCGTGATCGGGTTCTTCGTCATGACCTTGTCGATCATTGCAGTCTCCTCATGACCGATGATGTCTTTGGAGGTAACAATCCCGATCAGCCGCATCTGCTCGTCAACAACGGGGAATCTCGTGTCTTGATACAGCTCCGTATACTGGTGCCACTTGGCAACAGAATCTGAAGTCAATAAGACAGGCGTTTCTGCTAGCGGCTTCAAAATATCCTCAACCATTACGATTTCTTTTTTGATCAGGCGATCGTAAATGGCCCGGTTAATCATCGAAGCTACCGTAAAGGAGTCGTAGCTAGAAGAGATGATTGGCAGCGCTAAGCGGTCAGCCAGCTGCTTGATTTCCTCGCTTGTATCGAATCCCCCGGTAATTAATACTGCAGCCCCTTGCTGCAAAGCGATTTTGTGCGCCTGATAGCGGTTACCGACAATCAAGAGACTCCCGGCATCGATATAGCGCATCATGGCTTCGAGCTGCATGGCCCCTATTACAAATTTATTCAAGGTCTTGTGTAAGCCTTCGCGTCCGGCTTGCACATGACCATCGACGATGTTCACAACCTCCGCAAAGGTCAAACGTTCAATATTTTCCTTTTGCTTCTTCTCGATTCTCACCGTACCGACACGCTCAATCGTGCTGACGTATCCTTGTGTTTCCGCTTCCTTGATCGCGCGGTATGCAGTCCCTTCACTCACATCCAGGTCTTTCGCGATCTGCCGCACGGAAATCTTCGAACCGATCGGAAGGCGATCAATATGTTGCAAGATTTGTTCATGCTTCGTTGCCATATTGCTATTCCCCCTTCCTTTTCTCCCACCCGTTCCATGTACGTGCGCTCCTTCGACCAATATACCCGAAGGCGGGGCAAAAAAAAAGGGTAGCTTTTTCGAAAGCTACCGACCAGAAAGTATATCATTAAGGGGGTTTTCATCGTGCTTTTATCATACCCAAGGAATATTACAGGATTATTACAACACAGTTACAGTTTCTTTTCAGTTTTGTTTAACTGAGTAAATTTGCCAATATACCTTGGACAAGCCCAATAATCCCGCCGAGGATAAATCCAAGCACGGTAATCATACGGAATTCCTTGCCTGAGATTCCGACTACCATCTCTTCAATTCTTTCAATCGGGAAACCCTCTACTTGCCGGGTAACAATATCCCGGATGGCCAGGCGCGAAAATATTCTCTCTATGTTTTGTTGCAGCGTGTCCACCATCCACTTGGCCAAACGAGGAACGAGTTCCGTTGTCACCGTTTCAGAAATAGGCGCCGTCAAACGAGACAGAGGCTCGTCCACGATGCGCAGGCTTTGCTCCTCCAGCTTGGCAAAGAGCTTCCGCGCCCAATCGTCCACCTGATCTCGCCCAATCCAGGCAACCACTTCACCCACATTTTTGTCCAAGAGCTTGTCCGCTTCCTTATGTAAAAAGTGGTGCACGCGTTCTGAAAGCTCTCTGCTTTGCAAAAGCTCATCGAGATACGGGAGAATCTTGCCCAAAATCTTGTCATCCCCAAGAAACATCCCGACCAAGCCACCAAACATGCCTCCGCCTCCACCGAGTAATCCGCGAACCATGTTTTGCAAGGTTTGCTGGCCTTCCGGGGAATGCAAATATTCACGGAAACGTTTCAAGAGTAATTCGCTCACACTGCCAAGTGCAGCATCCAAACGCTCGCGTCCATTGTCCGTTACCAACTCTCGCAGTTTTTTCTCTTCATATTGTGCCAGAACCTGATCGACAAAGGTACCCCATTTCGACTCGATAGGCGCGCGGACACCCTCACTCCACGTTCCGTCTTCCTTAAATAACTGTGGCATCACCGTGAGCAATGCTTGACGCAGACTACGCTCATCTGCCATCCAATCCCGAGCGATGGTGTTCATCCATCCTGTCAGTGTGCTCTCCAAACCACTTTGGTTCAGCGCACGCTTGACCCCCTCTGTCGTCAGCAAATGTTCTTCGACGAGTCTGCCCATTTGTATCGCGATATCGTCCCGTCTTCTCGGGATCAAACCCGGGGTAAAAGGCACTTTCCATCTGCCTATATACCACGGTTTTACTGGTTTAAACAGCATTCGGATGGCTAACTCATTCGTCACTCCACCGATGACAGAGCCTACTGCAATGTTCACTAATAGTATCCAAGCGTTCATAAATCCTAACAACCTCTCTTCTCTACATGGCACCAAACGTTTTGGATGCTCATACCATAGACTAACTTTGCCTGATGGGAAGGGGATACTCATGTCCTACGTTCCAACAATCGTTGTCGAAAACGAGATAATATCGGAAGTAGACCTTTACCTGCCCCAGGCGCACTTGCGCAAATGGAATCTTTCAACACCATCCACCATTGCGGTCCAATTTGGGAGCAAAACCGTTTCCGCACGCGTAGGCGGTTGGGAACGGGGAGGCAAAACCTCGGGTAAAACCTTCATTCGACCCTCTTTAGCTCAATCACTTTATCTACCCAGGGGCGTTCCTCTCTTAGTCCGTTATGATGCGAGTCAGAAAATAATCGTATTCGGACCGTATGTAGGTGTTCTTGTTTCAGGCTACAATGCAGCGTTCTCGCAAGGACCGTTTGGACACCTAAACTCTTTCTTCCATGAGATGTCCGATATCACCCGCAAACGCGGAGGGATCCTTTGCGCATTTCGGCTTCAGGATGTCAACTGGGATGCAGGAATCGTGCGCGGCCTCGTCAGAAAGGGAGGCGTCTGGAGACAGACCTTACTTCCGCTTCCGCAATGCATTTACAACCGGCTCGTATCCCGCCAACGCGAACGAAGCGAACAGATGGCCAACTGGGTTCAACGCTGCAAGGACGCTTCCATTCCCTTTTTTAACGAGCGTTTTTTGAATAAGTGGCATGTACACGCCGCACTCGAGAATCAACCGACAGCCTCCGAACATCTTCCCAGTATGGTTCGTTATTTGAAACAGGAAGACCTGCGGCAAATGCTATCTACCTATCGCACCGTTTATGCAAAACCAGCTAACGGAAGCATGGGGCGCGGGATCATTCGAGTTCGCAGTTCGCCCGAGGGATACCAGCTCGCGTTCCCAGGAGGATTGCGCAAATCATTTGCTAGCATTCAGGGCTTACATCAGTATTTGCAAAAAAGGACAAAAGGCACATCCTATTTGCTGCAGCAAGGGTTACCGTTAATCGGCATCCAAGGACGACCGACAGATTTTCGTGTATTGGTGCAAAAAGACCGAAAAGGCGAATGGTCCGTCACTTCCATGGTCGCTCGCCTGGGATTAAACCGCATTGTTTCCAATATATCCAGAGGCGGGCAGATGATGACTCCCCTTCAGGCGCTGCGAGTATGTGGACCTCGGGCGAGTGCGATTCGACCTTCTCCCCAAACGTTACACGCCGTAGCACTGAAGCTCGCAATCCTTTTAGAGGAATCACTGCCTGGGCATTACGCAGAATTCGGAATTGATCTGGGAGTCGACGTCCATGGACGGGTGTGGCTATTGGAGGTCAACAGCAAGCCATCCAAGTCAGCCAAAACTGTTCCGCTGCCTGAGGGTGCCGAAGAGCTGCCTCGGCGTGCTCGCCCTTCTGTCATTCGCATGCTGGATTATTCCGCCTTTCTAAGTGGTTTTCCCCGGACCATTCAACCACAAAAGACGATAAAAAGAAAACCGAAACGCAACAATAACAGGCGAAGGTGACCTACATGACAGCATCCGAGAGAAGTCTTGGCATCATGGCCCGGTGCCAAGGCTCCCACTTTGTAGACAAAGGGTACTACAAAAAGCTTACGCTCTATGGACGCAAGCACGGTATTCGCGTCTTCGTTTTTTCACCACGTCAGGTTAACTTTTCCACGCGTATGGTAAAAGGCTTCGAATATCGCAATGGGTCCTGGCACGCGAAAGACTTCCCAATCCCCACCTTTATCTATGATCGTTGCTTTGTGGGCCCATCTTATCGCCACTATAAACCATTTGTGGAAAAGTTGCAAAACGATCGCAACATTACGTTTTTGGGGCATGGTCTGTCTGGAAAATGGCAGGTGCACCAGATGCTCGTTAAGTCCCCTCTCCTCGCCCCGCTGCTACCACCTACTGAAATATTCTCATATCCTGTGCTTCATGCAACCTTGGAAAAATACGGGGCAGCCATCATTAAACCGATGGCGGGAACTCACGGTATTGGCGTCGTGAGAATCAAAGAAATGCGCAGTGGCTATGAAGCTTCCGGACGAAACCGGGACAATAAACCTTTCACCAGGCGAATTCATGACACTGCCGGATTAAAAAATTTTGTGTCAGTCTTTACTGCCGGCCGCAAGTTCCTGGTACAGCCCTATTTGGAGTTGCATACCCCGGATGGTACCCCATTCGATGTCCGTGTTCTCGTTCAAAAAAACGGGCTGGGTAAATGGGGGACAACGGGCAAAGCTGTGCGCCTGGGAGACAAACGCAGTATCACCTCCAATTTACACGGAGGAGGGAAAGCAACACCTCTGGCCTCTTTCCTGCCCCTTCACTTCACATCCGCAAAAGCGGCACGCATCGAGCAAACAATCAACCGAGTGGCGGAAGAACTTCCCCGTTTTTTGGAAGAGTCACACGGCAGACTCGTTGAGCTGGGAATCGATATTGGCATCGACACCGCAGGTAATGTTTGGATCATCGAGGTAAACAGCAGACCAGGGCGAACTGTTTTTCGCATGATTGACGACCCGACTGCGCAACTGCATTCGATTACTCAGCCTGTTCGCTACGCCCAATATCTCATGAAAGAGCGTGTAGGAGGTTAAAGCATGGAAACGTTCAGAATGCGGCTTCGCTTCCTTTCCAACCCACGTATCAGTGGGATTATCCTGCCAGCTACTCTCTTCCAACAGCTACAGCTACGGCAACGCCAAAAAATTAAAGTCTTACTGGGTAAAAAGGAAGTAGTCGCAACTGTCTTACAAGATAAACGCAATCCGGATACGAACGTCATGAAAGTGACAACGCTCTTGCAAACGGAGCTGGGCATTCCTCATCCTGGCTTGATCCAGCTCAAACTAGAGGGCTCCGCACTCCGGATCGGTCCTTCCATCGGGATCGTTACGACTGGCATCAGACGAGATCCCAAGCAACCAATTGGCTCTCGCACCTCGTTTTTTTACAATTTGTTACAGGCACAAGAAGGGAAAGGCGTTTTCTACTATATATTTTCCCCAAACGATGTGGACTGGGAATCCAATACGGTCAAAGCGTGGTTTTTGCGTAGAAACAAGTCAGGTGGATACTTTTGGAAAAAGCATGTTACCGCTATGCCCGACGTCGTCTATGATCGCATTCCCTCTCGTTCGGCAGAAAAACATGAAGCCGTTCAGGAATTCAAGTATCGACTCGCCAGCTACCCCAATTTACCGATGTTCAATCAGGGCTTTTTTAACAAATGGGGCGTGCACCAACTGCTGTACCCGAATCCAGAAGTGAATGAGCATATCCCGGAGACTTACACCTCTCCGTCCCTTACAACAGTTCGAAACTTGCTTCGTAAATACCCTATCGTTTATTTGAAGCCCAAAAATGGAAGTCTCGGGTACGGAATTGTCAAAGTTGTTCGCCAGGCCGGCGGTGGCTTTACTGCCTCTTATCATACAGGCAGCGGCAATGTCAAAAGACAATTTTCCAAGCTGTCCAGCCTTTATCAGCATGTCTTCCGTAGTCGCCGGGTCAGTGCGTATCTGGCACAACAGGGCATTTCGCTCATGACCTTCCATGGACGACCGTTTGATTTCCGTGTTCACTTGCATAAAAATCAGCAAAATGAGTGGGTCGTCTCCTGCACGGCAGCCAAGGTTGCTGGTTCTGGCAGCGTAACTACCCACGTACGCACTGGTGGAACTGTCATCCCCGGCGATGACCTGTTACAACACCTGTTTGGCAAACAAAAAGCCCTCATGACCCAGCGAATTTCCGATGCCTCGATCCGACTCGCTACCGCGATTGAACTGGCAAAAGGAATCGATTTAGGCGAATTGGGGCTGGACATGGGGATTGATACGCAAGGTCATGTCTGGATGTTCGAAGCGAATTCCAAGCCTGGCCGTTCTATTTTCAAGCACGCCCGTCTCAGGCAGGCTGATCAAGAATCACGCAAGCTGCTCGTCGATTATAGCTGTTACTTGGCCAATTTCTAGTCACACGCGATCTGTACCGTTTTTCAGGAAGGAGGAACACCATGCTTCAGCAGCGCTCCGGGTGGCTGACGATCCTCCCTAGCGGTAGATGGTTCGTACAGTTACCTCGGCTAGTCCTTAAACGCTCGCCAAAGCCACTGGTCGCCAGTCTTGGTCCCTTTTCTCATACGAAACGGATATACGCTGGTTTACCCCGCGTGCAAGCAAGCCGCATTCGTACACGCATTAACTGGAAAATGGCGGACGACTCCCTGAAGCTTGGCCCATTATTTGGCATATTGACTGTTGGTGAAGGGGCAGCATTTTTAGGAAACCGAGAGAACTTCAAGGATATTTCCCAATCGGGAAAGCAATGGGGTGCACTCGTCTATGTGTTCACTCCACAAGGAATCAATTGGGAGAAGAAAAAGGTGCGCGGCTATTTGTACAACAATCGTCTAAACTCGTGGCAAGAGGTGATTCTGCCTTTCCCCCATGTGGTTTACAATCGAATTCCGACGAGAAAAGCAGAACGGCGACCTGAAGTCCGAAGAGCATTGAACCGCATACATGAGATGCCAAATGTCACATTGTTTAATCGCGGCTTTTTTGACAAGCAGCAGCTGTTTACGATGCTTGAGTCCCACCTGGAAGTGCAAGCCTTTCTACCGGAGACGAAACAGCTGGACACCTTGGCTCGCTTTCGAAGCTTTTGCACAGAACATCGCTTTGTCTACTTGAAACCTGTGCGCGGTAGAGCTGGTCAGGGAATTATGCGCATTGATTTCAAAAACGATAAGTGGTTCCTGCAACGGTTAAAGGAGCATAAGGCCATTACTCGACGCTTTTCCAACTTGAATGAAGTATGGAAGCATATTAGACTTCATGTCAAACAGCAAAAGTACATCATGCAGCAAGGTATCCGTCGTGCCCGTTACAACGGCAAACCTTTTGATGTGCGCGTCCTCGTACAGAAAGATGGCGAGGGCGAGTGGAGTGTAACCGGGGTTGGCATCAGAAGGTCCGGCTCGCAAAGCATCACCACTCATGTGCCACGCGGCGGCTCAATCCACTCGTTATCAACCGTTATGCAAGCCTTGTTTCATAATCATCACGAGCAAATGGAAAGACACATTCACGATACAGCGCTCGCTATCGCACGATCATTAAATGAAGAATGGACGGATTTGGCTGAGATGTCGATGGACCTTGGCTTGACAGAAGAAGGAAAGCTATGGCTCTTTGAAGCAAATGCAAAGCCGGAGAAATTCGATGAACCATCGATTCGACGATTATCGCTATCAAATTTGATCCACTACGCACAACATGTCTCCCACTTGCCAGGCAAGCGAGGGAGTGCCGCAGGATAAAGGAGTCGAGCAGCACTTTGATTCACAGACGACCTTCGTGCGATTTGCCCGTCAGGAAGGGGAACGGCGCATCACCCAACGAACGACTGGCTGACGCGATTGACCCCCAAGCTGTTGACTTATAATGGGTCAATCCTTCCTGGTTGTAGATAAACGCTACCGCAAAAGGTGAATCGGCATGCTGGCTGTACGTGCGGGTAGCACTGAACAATGAGGCAAGTCTCACGTTTTGCTTTAAAGGAACATGCCGTTTTGACTCCGGCATGTTTTTTTCGTTATCGGATGCATGACAAAATCGAGCTTGGAAAAAATAATCCATGGAGGTGGTCTTAACCATGACCTACACAAATAACAATATGATGCAATCCCAGCAACAACCGCAATTTTTTGGAGCAGTAGGCCCTGCAGGTTCGATGTTCCAACCAGGCTTCGCCGGAACCAACGTACAAGAAGTACAATATTGGAACCAAGGCGGCCATGCACAATCGCTCGGAACGCCTTCATCTGCTGCATCCTTCAGTGGCGGAGTCGGTGGTGCCCAATCCATCTTTTCCCCAGGCTTTGCGAATACCAATGTACAAGAAGTAAGACAACAAAATGCTAGCTATCCAGTACAACAGCAACAATTTGGTTTTGGTCAAAATCAGGCATCCCAGTACATCCCAGCGCAGCCATCGTATCAACCAGCTTTTGGTGGAGCGAACGCGGTCTTTTCTCCTGGCTTTGCTGGAACTAATGTTCAAGAGGTTCAGGCGCGAAATCAAGCTGGCTATAACAGCTTCGCGGGTCAAACTGGCTTCGCAGGTCAAACTGGCTTCGCTGGACAACCTGGATTTGTGAACCAAGCCGGAAACGCTGGCAGCATCTTTTCCCCGGGCTTTGCCGGAACCAATGTTCAAGAAGTACGCCAATTGAACAACACCGGATTCGGTCTGCAAGCACAGCAGCCTCAACCGCAACAGCAGGCTTTTGCTAATACAATCGGCATGGGCGCACAATCTGTCTTCACTCCAGGTTTTGCTGGCACGAATGTACAAGAGGTGCGCCAATTGAACGCTCCAGGTCAGGTTGCTCCACATACAGGATCAATCTTCCCTGGCACTTTCTAAATGAGAAAAGCGTGACCATCCATCGCGACGGTCACGCTTTTTATTATCGGTGGTTCAGCAATCTACATTTTCCCAAATCGCCTGATACACGGCGTGCAAATCTCGCAGACTCTCTTCATCCACTGTAAAAATGATACTGCCAAACACGTAAGCATCCTTCTGCACGCAGGACCATCCATCTCCGATTGGTTGAAACTGCGCCTCCACACAAGCCTCCGTTTGATCCAGCAGTTGCCGTACCGCTACATGCTTTTCCAACGATGGTCGGTATCTTTCCATCACTTGCGCAAGGCGTTCATCCTGACGCGCCAGCCGATACAGGGCAAGCTCAATCTGGAGCCAGCAGGTCACATAAAAATGGAACTCCAAAAATAACGTGTGTACGGCTGCACGGATTTTGTCGTGGTCACCAGTTTCCAAGGCCGCCCGTGCTTCCTGCTTTTTCTCCTGAATCAAGTCAAAATGACTGACAGCTCCGCGGTAAAATTTGCGCACCACGTTGTACAACATCTCTGGTGTACGCTGCGGGAGATTGCGATGTCGTTTTTGCACATCTCGCATGACTTGTTCTCCTCTTTCCGACACTCGTTTTCTTCTATTGTACAACAATGGTGCACGATGCAGGCTACTCTTTCCCGTTTTTCCAGTAGTCATAGGCATGAATCGCGAGCCCCCAATAAGAGGAGTATCGATCCAGCGCTTTTGTCACCAGATCCAGCTGCCGATCCATTTCGCCCATGCCTTCATCGTGAAAGGTGATTCCTTTCCCTTCGTGGCTCTCTTTTGTCTCCACGGCGACGACCAGCTTTTTCTGGAGACTCTCTGCGTACTTCATCTGATTTTCAACCAAGCCAATGATCCCAGGAGCGCGATCGCGAAAGGCCATCAAGGTCGTATGATCAAGCTGCTCGATCATCCAATGCGAAAAGGGCAATTCAGGCTGACCCGGAGTAGGTGTCTTGTCCAGCCACGCGGCGAGATCGACGCTTGCTTCCAGGGAAGTTTCTTTCTTGGTCTCCTCGACAAAAGCTTCGATGTTGCCCATCCATTGACGTAAAACTTCCTCTTTATCCTCGCGCCAGACAGGAAGGACATACGGCTCAATGTCTAAGTGAATGCCGTGAAACTGCTCGTCTGTCGAGACAGCCTCATTGTAGGCTTTCACCCAATTAACGAGCTTCATGATCTTGCTCCGACTTTCAGACAGAGCCCAAATCGGATGGCCGCCCATCGCATGAACCTCGATCCCCGCTTCACGAGCCTCTCTGACGAAATCGCGATAATAGGAAGTCGGTTGCTCTAAATCCAGACGAACATAGAGGAGATTCACCCCGTTTTGTTCCGCAAAGGAGAGAATTTCCTCCTTTTCCGTGCCTATCAATTCTGCACGCCATATGTAGGTGCCTTTATAACGCTGCTTCGTTATCGGGGGCAGTGGAGCCGCCTCCTTCCAATAGCGATAATCGTGGATCGCGACTCCAGAGAAGGACGGATGGTGTGCCAAATGTGCAGGCAATTGCTCTAATTGCTGTTTCATAAGAGCCGGGCCTTCCTCTGCAAAAGAAGCGTGGTCTTCATCCAGTGGCTTAATATTCACAGCAACCAAGACACGCTTCTCTAATTCATCCGCTTCCTTCATTTCCTGATCAATTAAATTCAGGATGCCGTTTTGACCGGAAAGGGTGTCCCGATACGCCATGATACATACCGTATCAAACTGGCTGATCATCCATTTGGACAGAGACATCTCTTTTTGCCCTGGAACAGGAATATCGTCCAGCCAAAATGGAATGGCTGCGCTGGCAACCAAATCCTCATCTTTTGACACCTCGGCTGTGAACGCCTGTACATTGGCTTGCCATTCACCGATAATCCGCTTCTGATCGGTATCCCAAAACGGCAGGAGATACGGCTCGATGTCTAACTGAATCCCGCGAATACGCTCATCCTTCTGTGCTTCACGGTTGTAGCTTTTTACCCAGTGGACGATGTTCATCATCCGCTTTTCATTGCTTTTGAGCGCCCACGCCGGATGACCGGCTACCGCATGAACCTCGATCCCCATCTCTGTTGCTTCGCGGATAAAATCGCGGTAGTATTCATAGGGCTTGTTCATCTCGATTCGCAAGTAGACGAGATGAATATCGTTACTTTTGCAGAAATCGAGAATCTCTTGTTTCTCTCTCCCGATCATTTCGGATTGCCAGATCCATGTTGCTTTACTCTTCTTCTCCGCGGGGGAAAAGCCGAACAGAAAGCCGACCGTCAGGCAGAGTACACTCAAATAGATGCGCGCAGCTTTCATTCGTCAAAGTTGCTCCTCTCGTTGACTTGCGTGCTTCCAGCTCTCGTAATCATGGATCGCACTTCCTGCAAACGCCGGATTGTTTGACAGCTCCTCCTGTAAAATGGCCAACTGATTGTTCATCTCTTTTGTGCCTTCTTCAAAAAAGCTCACATGCGCGCCTTCCATCGTTTCCATGATGTTGACGCCTACGATGACCGACCCTTTTTTGCGTACATTGGCATCATCGACGATTTTTTCTACGATTTCGACGATCCCATTTTGCCCAAGAGCCTGATTGCGGTAGGCCATTAACGTAATACTGTCGAGACGCTGCACCATCCAGTTGCTCACTTTCTCATCACTGTCAGGAACGTTTACGGAGTCGATCCAAAAAGGCAAGTCGGCACCGACAGCGAGATCAGTATCCTTCTTTGTCTCCGCTACCAGATAGCTGACATTTTTCAGCCATTGCTGGACGATTTCCGCTTGGTCTTCCTTCCATGCAGGCAACAAATACGGCTCGATATCGACGTGAATCCCCGCGAATCGTTCATCTGGCTTGGCACTGCGATTGAACGCCTTCACCCAGGAGATGAGATCGTTGATGCTCTGACGATTCGCTGTTAACGCCCAATTTGGGTCACCGCCAAGCGCCTCTACCTTGATGCCTGCCTGATTGGCTTTTTCAATGAAGGTACGATACGTCTTAGGCGCAACTGTTGCTGGTTCGACGTGAAGATAGATCAGGTTGATGTCGTTTTTCTCGGCAAACTCGATCATTTCATCGGTTTGGGTCTCCATTTGCTTGGCATCCCATATCCAGGTTGCTTTTGTCAGCGGAGAGCGGGTGTTTGCCAACGACAGCATGATGATCGAAGCCACTGTCACAAGGAGCAGTGCTATCCAAAGCCAGCTATATCGACGAAGTACCTGCATCAGCGCTGGTCGGTACCGTACTGTTGTGTCGTCGCTCCCACTCCAGCAAAAGCCCGCTCACCAAACGTACTGCCATCAACCGCTGAAAAGGGCTGAATTCTCGTGTAATCCTCGATACTCTTGTTTTTGACCAGCGCGTACGGCCCGATTTGGCAGCCTTCACCAATCTGTGTGTCGCCAAGTAGGCAGGTTCCCGGATAGAGCACCGTATCGCGGCCGATCATTACGTCCGAATCGATGTATGTCGAGCTCGGGTCTATCATCGTAACTCCGTTTCGCATATGGAAATCGTTGATTCGCTTGCGCATCAGTTGTTCCAAATCTGCGAGCTGCACACGATCATTGACGCCATTGCCTTCTTCTGGATCATCCGTTGCAAACGCCGCTACCAAATGACCTTGCTCTTGCAAAAGCCCCAGAACGTCTGGCAAGTAAAACTCCCCTTGCGCGTTTTCATTTGAGACCTTCGGCAGCATCGAAAACAGCTTTTGATTGTCAAAGCAAAAGATTCCGGTGCTAATCTCGTTTACCTTTTTTTGGCCCAAGGTCGCGTCTTTTTCCTCGATAATTTTACGGACATCGCCGTTCTCGTCGCGAATGATCCTGCCATAGCCTGTAGGCTCGTCCACAATGGAGGTCAAAACCGTGGCTGCTGCTTGTTTGAGCTGGTGATACTCGAGCAAACTTCGCAGCGTCTGTTCTTGTACGAGAGGTGTATCGCCATTCATGACAATCGTAACACCATCCTGCGCCCCGAGAATTTCGTGGCTCATCCAAACAGCATGAGCTGTTCCCAGTTGTTCCGGTTGATACGCATACTGAACGCGGTTTTTCAGCTGCTCTTTGACTACTTCGGCTCCGTGACCGACAACGACGACCAAGTGGCGAAGCGACAAGGCCTCCAATGTCTCTACGACATGCTCAATCATCGGCTTCCCGCAGATTGGATGCATGACCTTGTAGAGCGAAGACTTCATTCTGGTTCCTTTTCCTGCTGCGAGTACTACTGCATGTATGTTCATCCTATCGCCTCCGTCTTGGTCAGCTCCCCATTTGCAAGCTGACCCTGTTGGATTTGCTGATCGAAGTATGGTTTCAATTCATAGGTCAGTGTGTCAATCATCATGCTCAAATTAATGTCTTTCCTCTGCACGCCCAGCTGATAGGCCTGAAGCATAATCTCCAGTAATTTCTCCTGATTCAACGTCCGCTTCGAGGTGTTCATTCATCTTTCCCCCTTTTTCCTATTACTCTCTAGCCTTAATACGACTGACGTTCGTGTTTACTCAACTGTTACACTTTTGGCCAAATTCCGTGGACGATCTACGTCATTGCCGAGCGCAACCGAAGTGTAATAGGAAATGAGCTGGAGGGGGATAACGCCTAACACCGGTGTAAACAAGGCATCTGTCTGCGGAATCAGGCATACATCATCAACCGAGCGATGCAGCTCTACATGTCCATCCAAGGTAATACCGAGAACCTTTGCTCCACGGGCTTTCACTTCTGTAATATTGCTGATCATTTTCTCATGCAGCTCATCCTGTGTAGCCAAGGCAATGACTCTCGTTCCCTCTTCGATCAGCGCCAGCGTGCCATGCTTCAGCTCCCCTGCCGCATACGCCTCCGAGTGAATATACGAGATTTCCTTCAGTTTGAGTGAGCCTTCCATCGATACTGCATGATCGAGTCCTCGTCCGATGAAAAACAGATGCTGCTCGTCCTTGATCGACTCAGCGAAATGACGAATCTCATCTGCATGCGCGAGAATATGCTCGACTTGATCCGGGAGAGCCGTCAGTTGGTCAAGCAGTGAGGCACGGGTGCCAATATCCAGTGTTCCCTTCGCTTGCGCCAGATAGATGCCAAGCAAGTAAAACGCAACCAGCTGCGAGGTATATGCCTTCGTCGAAGCAACCGCGATTTCCGGACCAGCATTTGTCGTAATTACGTCATCAGCATCACGGGCAATCGAGCTTCCGACTACATTCGTAATAGCGAGCACTGCCGAGCCGTTTCGCTTGGCTTCACGCATGGCTGCCAGTGTATCTGCTGTCTCCCCTGATTGGCTGACGGCAATCGTGAGCGTATTGGACTGAAAAAGTGGGCGACGGTAACGAAACTCCGACGCTACGTCTACTTCTACCGGAATCTGTGCCAGTCGCTCGATCACATGCTTGCCGATCAAGCCCGCATGATAAGCGGTACCGCATGCGACAATGTAGATTTTCTCCACACGCTTGGCATCCGCTTCCGATAATTGAAGAGTAGGAAAAATAACCTTTTGCTGGGTAGCATCGATTCGACCCGTCATTGTGTTGCGCAGGGCACGCGGCTGCTCGTAAATTTCCTTTTGCATATAGTGAGCAAAGCCGTCTTTTTCCGCTTGTTCCTTGTCCCACTCAATCCGCACCAGCTCTCGCTCGATTGGCTCCGTCGTATCCAGACGCATGACGTGAACAGAATCTTTGGTCAAAATCGCCAGGTCTCCGTCTTCCAGAACGTACACATCACGCGTGTGCTCCAGGATCGCCGGGATATCAGAACCGATGAAATTCTCATTCTCTCCTACCCCGATAATCAACGGGCTCGCCATGCGTACTGCAATCAGCTTGTCAGGCTCATGCTCCGTCATCACACCAAGGGCAAATGCTCCGCGAATTTTGCCAGCGACCTTCTGCACTGCCGCAACCAGGCTATTGTCGTATTCCTGCGCCAAAAGGTGTACGATGACCTCTGTATCTGTCTCCGAGGTAAACGTCACGCCTTTTTCGATCAACTCCTGCTTGAGATCCAGATAGTTTTCGATAATGCCGTTATGCACGATCGAGAACTTGCCGGATTGATCAAAATGAGGATGAGAGTTTTCATCAGAAGGTCGCCCGTGTGTCGCCCAGCGCGTATGACCAATGCCGATGGAGCCTTGCAAGCCGGACTTTTGGGTTTGGCTCTCCAGTACATCAATTCTGCCTTTTGCCTTGCGAATGCCGATGGTTGCTCCATCACAAATCGCAATGCCTGCTGAATCGTAGCCTCTGTATTCCAGCTTTCGCAGCCCATTGATTAGGATCGGCTGCGCTTCCCTGTTCCCGATATATCCCATAATTCCGCACATGTCTTCGGTTCCTCCCTTGTTGCGTATAATGCTCGGATTTTGTATTATGCGAGCAAGCTGACGACTTCTTTCTCCTGCCTGATTGCGACGGAGGTTCCGATGCGATACACATTCGGATTCGTGATGCCCTCAAATGCATTTCGTGTGTCGATAATGGCCACTCCCAAATCCGCCAGCTCCTGATAGGCAAAGCATTGGTGATTCGTAATGAGCACCATGCAATCGTATGTCTTGAACGCCTCGTAGTCATTGGCGATGGAATGGACGATCTCGCCTTTTTTATTCACAAAGCTCTGCGCATACGGGTCGTAATAGTCAACCGTTGCTCCACTATTAGTGAATAGCTCGTAAATCTCCAGACCCGGTGATTCACGCAGATCATCTACTTCCGGCTTGTAGGCCATGCCGAGAATCAAGATGCGCGAGCTGTTGATCGCTTTGGCGTAAATATTGAGCACCTGTGCTGTCTTGTTTCGGACATAGTCCGGCATGTTGTCGTTAATCGATTGGGCAATCTCAATAAATTGGCTGTGAAAACGAAAGCCCTTGGCCTTCCACGACAAATACATCGGATCGAGCGGTATGCAATGCCCACCGATTCCGGGTCCCGGGTAAAACGGCATGAACCCGAAAGGCTTGGTCGATGCGGCCTTGATTACTTCCCAAACATTGATGCCCATTCTGTCGCACATCATTGCCATCTCATTCATGAAAGCAATATTGACGCTGCGGAAGGTGTTTTCCAAAAGCTTGGACATCTCCGCCACTTTTGGCGAGGAGACCGGTACGACGGTTTTGACCAGACTGCCATACAAGAGTGTGCCTAGCTCCATGCAGCGTTCTGTCGTCCCGCCGATCACCTTTGGCGTATTGTACGTACTGTATTTGCGATTGCCCGGATCGACCCTCTCCGGCGAGTAGCAGAGGAAAAAGTCGACGCCAGCCCGATAGCCCAGCTTTTCAAATTCGCGCTGGATCAGCTCCTCCGTTGTTCCCGGATAGGTTGTGCTCTCCAGCGTAATGAGCATTCCTCTTTTCATGAATCGCTTGATTTGCTCGACAACGTTTGTAATGTAAGAGGTGTCCGGGTCCTGATTGGGACTGAGTGGAGTCGGAACGCAAATGCTGATCGCATCCAGCTCCTCGATTACGCTATAATCAGTCGTCGGAAAAAAGCGATTGGTCGCGAGGCATTCCTGCAAGGTCTCATTAGAAACATCCTGGACGTAAGATTCTCCTCTTTTCAGGCTCTCAATTTTTCCGCCATGCAGATCGATTCCGATTACGGTATAACCACTCTTGATCGTCTCTACCGCCAGCGGCAGCCCTACATACCCAAGCCCAATGACACCCACTCTCGCTGTCTTTCGTTGAATCTTCTGTTGCAGTTCCTCGTATCTCGCCATCCTCGTCTCTCTCCCTTTCTCTTTCTAAAATTATGAAATTAGCCTTTTCACCCTGGCTTCCAGTTCTACCGGGGAGAATGGTTTGGTAATGTAGTCAGATGCTCCCATCGCAAATGATTTTTGCACATCTTCTTCCAGACGTTTGTCTGTGAGCACCATAATCTTGCTCATAGAAGCGCTGATATCCTTGATTTTTTCCATGAGCTGGTATCCATTGAGGATAGGGAGATTCAGGTCGGTAATCACGAGATCAGGGGCGACCTCCTGATATTTTTCCATGCCATCCATCCCGTCATTGGCTACCGTAACGAGATACCCTTTGCGCTGAAAGTAGATGCTCAAAAACTCGTTGACAGTCTCATCATGGTTAACCAGCAAAATACTTGCCGGCCCCTCTTTTTGAGCGGGATTCTGCTCGTAAATCTTGATTTCCCCATGAGCACCTGGCTCTCTCATCTCTTGGATCATCCGCATCAGCATTTGACCGGACGAGCGAGAGCTTTCGGGAAAACTTGCAATCAAAAGGCTGCCTGCTAGCAGTTTGTGCTCTTGCAAATAGTCTTTGACACGCAAAGCATAGAAATGGGTGTTCGAAAGCTTCTGTCCTTCCAGCAGTATTCCGAAGAGCTGCTTGTTTTTGTCATACGCGTAGTGCAAAGCAATCTCGGAGCCGTCTCCTGAACTGGTGCCCAGGTCTTGCTTGATCAGCTCCATTGACTCTTTCGTGAGGGTTTTGCAAGCCGCCAGAATAACCCCACACGCCAAATGTTTCTCTTCCATCTTGTTCAGATGCTCGTAAAAAACAGGTACGAGATTACTCATGATCTAGCCTCCAAACTTGAAATGTTTTCGCTGCTCTTCGTCTGCCAGCTCGTCCGCGTCATCGTTCCCCAGGAGTTGTTGTTGCGCAAATATTCAATATGACCGAGGAATCTCCAGATGACGCCGATTTGCCGATAGCCGAAGAACATCAGAATCGTATAGAAAAGCATTTTGACGATGTCCCGAAAACGCGGATACCGTCGAAACGCGATTTCCTCCAGCAATAAGGAGCCAATGCCAAGCAGCATGCCATACAGCACATTGAGCAAGCCGTAGAGTAAGAGGACGTAGCCGTTGGTCATATCCAGCAAGGTATAACCGATGAGGGCCAATAGACCCGTGATACGGAAGTACGGATTCAGGGTTTCAAACAAGATATTGAACGGTAGCGTGAGCATCCCGAACAGCTTGTACTTCGGGCGAAACGCCATGTATCTGCCGTACTCAATCATGTTTTTCAGATTGCCTCGACCCCATCTGCGGCGTTGACTGCCCAAGATTTTGAGCGTATCCGGCGCTTGCGTCCAGCAGACCGCATCGGGGCAAAATGCCACTCGGTACGGCAGCTTGTTTTCAAGCATGTACTTGTGCAGCTTGATGATGATGTTCATGTCTTCACCCGGATACCCCTCGCGATAGCCGCCTACCTTGATGATGTAATCCTTGCGAAAAACACCGAACGCACCTGAGACGATAATCAATCCGTTGATTGCGCTCCAGCCGATTCGTCCCCCGAGAAACGCCTTGAGGTATTCGACGGATTGCATCATCGGCAAAAACTTGTCTGGCAAACGAATGTCTTTCACGACACCGTCTTCGATCTTGCAGCCGTTGGCAATACGAATATCTCCGCCGATAGCTACGGTTTCATCCGGGTTTTCCATATACACCTTCGCAATGCGAATCAGCGCGTCTTTTTCCAGCAAGGAATCTGCATCGATAGAAGCGATCAACGGATAGTGGGAGAGATTGATCCCCGCATTGAGCGAGTCAGCTTTTCCTCCGTTCTCTTTGTCAATCAAGTACAGATTCGGAAAAGCCGGATTGTGGTAGACTCCCCTGATCTTCGACGTATGCAGAAGCGGCTGCACCGGCATGTGCTCGGAATAAACCAGTGAAAACTCGTCAATCAAGACCTGCAAGGTAGCATCCTTCGATCCATCGTTGACCACAAGCACCTCGTAGCGCGGATAGTTCAAGGACAAGAGCGACCTTACGTTTTCAATAATCGTCAGCTCTTCGTTGTATGCCGGCACGAGAATCGAAATCGGTGGAACGTGCTCAGAACCTGAAAGTGTCTGGAATCTCGAATAGATGGAGCTTTTTAAGATTCCCATGATGCTCTTGAACGAGAACAGCATGATGATGAAGTACAAAGAGTTGATCGCGATGACGTAATAGACCGCAAATACTCCGTAGTAAAGTAGAAATTCTCTCATGGCAGCCTCCTTTCGCTCTATCTTTCCAATACCTGAACCGTGGAGATCGTTTTGCGGTACGACTTGCGGTACAGATGCAGCTTTTCGTTGTATTGCACGAGCTTCTCTGTCGTTGTTGCTGTCGCACGCTGTAGAACCAGCTTCTCTTTTTCCAGCTCCTCCTGGATCACTTGATGAGCCATCTCACTCTTATGACTGTTTCTCTCTTCCTGCAAAATTTCACACAGGGCAGCAAAGCCTTCGACCTCTAGCTGCGCCAGACTGCGCGCACTGTGATGGCGAACCCACCAGTTCGCATCACCCACCGCTTTTTTCAGTGAGGGGATGTACGAATGCAATTTCAGTGAGCCAATTGCTTTCGCTGCCATTGCCCGAATTTCCCAATCTTTGTGGTTCATAAAATCCGTGACTGTCTGCTCATTCATATAGCGGATATCCCGACTCATGAGCTTGACTGCCTTAATTCGGACTTCCTTGTCAGGCGATTGAATGAGCTGGTATAGCGCAGGCTCAATGCCAGGCTGGGCATGCACCGCGTAGCCAATCAGTCCGATTTTGACCAGTTCAGCATCGGATTCTTGTAAAAACTGTGCGAAAAGCGGTGCTGTATCCACCTGCGCATCACTGATGATGTCCACGATAAGCTGGTGGACATTTTTCTTCGCTCCGACAACCCGGGTCACCATTTCCCGCAAATCTTCTGTGTTGCGTGCACATTTGGCGACGGAGCGCGCAATGATAAAAACACTGGTGTCATTCGTGTTTTTTTGCAGCAGGGTGAGTAGTGCAGGTACGGCGAGCTTGGAGCGCATGATCCCCAAATTGTAGGCGGCATCCACCCTCGTCCATTTCCACCAGCCATTTAGTCTTTGCATGTCCAGCTCTACGAGTCCCATATCCTCGCAGAGCCAGATCAGCTTGTCCCGATGAATGCCTGTGACTCGCTCCATCAGCTCAAACAGCTTTTTCTGAATGATTTGCTTTTCTTTTTGGGTCACATCGCCATAAGGCACTTGCAAGCGCTCGTCTTCTTCCCCGTGTGCTTGCAGGTAAACGAAGTAGTCGCGATATTTTTCCAGACAACGCATGGTCTGTTTCTCCACCGAAATGTTGCGCAGCTTCAGTGCGAACAAGACAAGCAAGCCTAGTACTGTCAATCCACATAGCGCGTACAGAAAAACAATTGCCGTCGCCAATGGTGTTTGCACGTTTGCCACTCTCCTATCCAATCAAGGCTGAGTCCCGATCTTCACCGGAGCCTCAATCTCATGGAATGCTTTTTTTAGTATGGAATAGCTCTGTTTTTTGCGTTCGTGATAGCCGACTTGCTCCCAGCCTTGCCATGAATACATCGGGAGCTTCGTCAATGCATAAGCCTTTTGTCCGACGATTTGTTTGGTCGCTGTATCCACCAGGAGCGGCAGGATGCGAATGCCTTTCGTCTTCTTCGTCGTGAAGCTTTTGCCGTCATCTTCATAGCTCATGACGGACAAGGAGCTCGGGTCTGTAAATCCAAGCAGCATCCACGGTACTCTCAGCTCTACCACTTTGCCCTTCGCTTGCCAGGCGGTTCGTGAGTCGTACTGCGGGTCTGCGGCATCTGTCGTTCCCCGGATTAGCTTGCCGACCTCGACTTCCTCCAACGGATAGTACTTCTTGCTGTCTGGCGGCTCCATCTCCAGGCTAACAGCTAGCTTCCACGGCTTGAAAATCCCGGAATTGTCTTTTTTCTCCTCTTCCTTGATGGCAAGCATGCCGTAGCGTTTTCCGTATAAGCGTGCATGAAAGTCGTAATTGGCGGCGATTTGAATCTGGCTCTCGTCTGCTTTTCCCAACGCGATCAACGTCTCTAGCCCCTCATCCAGCGTCAGACCAGGAAGCTGAGCCGCATGCCTGTTCCCGCCAGGAAGCGTATCAATACCCATATAGAGCTGTTGTTTTGCCGGGTCAAAGTCTTCCTTCAATTGAGCAAGAAAATAGACGTACCCTTCATCATGTGTCATCCAGATTTCGTCGACGCCCGGGACTTGAACATCGAGGCGTTGCTTCTCTTCCGGCACGAGCTGATCCCAATCCGTGCGATTCCCATCGATGGTCAGCACGCCTTCTTTGTTCGGATACATTCCGAGGACTCCGAACAGAGACTCGTTGGTCAACACGTTGATCCACAGGGAGCGTCGATCTTCCGGCAACTCAAAGCGCATCGTGTTCCACGTTTTTTTGAACCACTCGTCCTGCCACACGAATACGATTGCTCCCGCATACCCTTCCTGATGGATTTCCTGCAAAAGCTCGGCGTCGATCTCTCCCTGCTGCTTTTCTGAATGACCACCCTGATTGCGCCCCAAATTGCCCAGATGGGCGACTCCCACCGATGCTGGGACCCCGAATTCTGTCACCATGATCGGCATGTTTTTGTGATACTGCTTCAGTTGTCGTAAATACGCTTTGTACGTATCGATTTGCCCTGCATCGTTCTTCAACTGTTGCAGGGTAGTGTCGTAACGGAAGAAATCCGGATAATACGGGTACACGTGATAGGAAGCGAAGTAGCCTGCCTCCCACTGCGCTGGCTCTATATGGGTAGGATCGACACTGACCAAATCTTCATGATGGACCGGCTCTCCCGGATGCGATAAGGGATCTGTAGTCACCCAATTGGTGAAGGTCATCGGATGCTGCCAACCGTATTTGCTCTCTTCCATTGCCACCGTATCTACCATTTCAGCAATCCATGTCTCAAAAGCGGTTGCACTCGGTGTCGCGTGGAAGTACTTCCCTTGATAGGGAGTAACTTTTTGATGCAGGCGGTTGGTGTTTCGTACCATCACGGGGTCCCACTCGGTCCCTGTGTGCCAGCCGATCAAGTATTTGCCCGCATTGGCACGGTATGTACCACTTGCCTTTCCCGGTTTTTCTGGCAGGGTGATACCCCCGTAGACAGCGCCGACTGCATCCTTGATTTCCTGTCGAAACTCCTCGCGAATCTCTGGCAAATAGGCGTCTTTCTTTTCAATCAACAGCTCCTCTGGACTCCAAATGCCCTGCATCAAATAGAGAGGGTCCCCTTCTTTTCGCCGATTGTAATCGACCAGCGCTTCATAAAAGACAGGAGAATGGATGGTATACACACGAATGACGTTCGCTCCCATCTCGTCGATCATTGCGAACCAGCGCATGTAATCCTCTCTTGTTATGGGAAGCTCACCCGGATAATGACCCGGTAGCGATGCCCCCAGATTGACGCCTTTCGCAAAAAAGGGCTGCCATTTCTGATTCTGATAGACTTCGAACAGCTCGCCATTTGCGCGAAATTTTAATTGAGCACCTGTATTCGTCTCCATGCTTTCGACACGATCTGCTGCCCAAAACCACCAGAAAGCACTTGCCCCCACCACGATCAGCATGGTCAGGCTCATCCAGCGCCATCTTCTCTTTTTTGTTGGCTCCATTTCTCGTCAACCTCCGATATGTTGCCACGTCACAGTCATTGTAAACATAGGGAGCAAATCGTTCCCATAGACAAAATTCACTATTGTGTCTTTTTCAGATTTGTCATGAAAATGTAATGTTGGGACAGATTCACCTCCATCGTCCTACGTTTTTTGGAGGGAAGTCCTGCAACCGGGACGGTCTTCTGGCCCACATTTTTTGTCAACTAGGTACATTTACTCCTTCCTTTTTTTTCCTTTTGACTCGTAAAAATGGTAGGTTGCTACTATTTGAAAGGCGCTGGATTTTTCCGATATAAAGGATTATTTACAAAAAGAACACAAAGTGTTTCTCGGCTTGATTCCTGGGAAGGTTCGTTTATAATAGATATTACAGGTCTATAATAGTTATTTTACTTTTATTACAGATATAAAGAATCTGCAAAGGTGGTATACAAACATGAATCAACTTATCGATGTAGGGATTATTGGCGGCGGACCAGCAGGTATGAGTGCCGCTCTCGCACTTGGCAGGGCAAGAAAAAGCGTCGTCGTTATCGATGAAGGCCGTCCACGCAATCGGGTTACACGTGAGTCACATGGCTTTCTTACGAGAGACGGCATCACTCCGGGCGAATTTCGTCGCATTGCAAGAGAGCAAATCAGCGCCTACCCCTCCGTCCGTTTCGTGGAGGATACAGCTGTAACGATAACGGGACAAGATGGAAATTTCCTCATTACGACTGCACAGGGAACGACTTATCAAAGCAAAAAGCTGCTGTTCGCAGTGGGAATGAAGGATCTTCCTCTACCTGTTAACGGATTGGCAGAAGTGTATGGAAAAAGCGCTTTTGTCTGCCCTTATTGCGATGGATGGGAATTACGCGACCAGCCACTCGTCTTGATCGCCAACGGGGAAAAGGCATTGCATTTGGCAAAAATGCTGTCTGGTTGGACCAAACAATACACCATCTGCACCAATGGACCAGATGGATTCACAGAAGAACAAAGGTTGGAGCTGTTGCAGCATCGCGTTCCTGTCTATGACTCCCCGATTGAGCGAATTGTATCTGTCGATGGGATGGTACAGCGCGTTGACCTTGCAGATGGCGATAGCATTTCGTGCAAGGGGATCTTTTTTGCTCCAAAACTCGCGGCTGGATCTGAGTTGCCGCAAGCATTAGGCTGCCAGGTAACGGAAGCAGGAACGGTCATCGTCGACAGCTTTGGGAAAACGAGCGTACCGGGTGTCTACAGTGCAGGCGATGCAGCTACTACACAATACCAAGTGATAACTGCTGCTGCTCTAGGTTCTGCCGCTGGAATAAGCATCAACAACGAACTGCTTTCAGAGGCATGGAATCATCAAAGTTAGCTCCATCCCTCCTCGTTCCTTCCATAAAAAAAGACAATCCCTCCGTCTGCAATAGATGGGTGGGATTGTCTTTCTTCTATATTATAATAGCAATGCTTTTTCTTTGATTACAGCGTCTTCTGACCTGGCTTCCAGTTCGCCGGGCACAGACCGCCAGCCTGCAGAGCTTGCAAAATACGAGTTGTTTCTGTCACGCTGCGGCCTACGTTCATGTCCGTAACTACTTGGTAGCGCAGAATGCCGTCTGGATCTATGATGAACAAGCCACGGTGAGCTGCACCGGTCTCTTCGTCCAGGACGCCATAAGCTCGTGCCGTCTCTTTTTTGAAGTCGCTCGCAAGCGGGAAGTTTACTTCACCGATGCCGTTTTCATCCCGAGGTGTTTTGATCCATGCCCGGTGCGTATGTACGCTATCCGTGGATACCCCCAGCACTTCGCAATCCAAATCTTCGAACTCTTCCATGTTGTCACTAAACGAAGTAACCTCTGTCGGGCAAACGAATGTGAAGTCGAACGGCCAGAAGAATAAAATCAGCCATTTTCCTTTGTAATCAGCCAGCGACACACGTTCTTCCAGTGTCTCAAGGTTTTTGGTCGTGAGCATGTTAAAGTCAGGTGCTGGTTTTCCTACTTGAAGTTGTACAGTTTGCTGGGTTGTCATTGTTGTCATGATAAATCTCTCCTTTTATATGTTATCTAATGAAAATTACTTCGCAGCTTCTTCCAATGCTGCCAGTGCTTTTTTGATACGTGTCGGGTTGAAGCCCAAAATTTGCTTTTCACCAATGACTGTCAAGGGAACAGACATCACGCCTAAACGGCTCAGCTCCTGACCGTACTCTTCCTTTTCATCGATGTTGCGTTCTTCAAAAGAAATGTTTTGTTCTGTCAAATACTTCTTTAATTCCTTGCAGAAGTTGCAATTTGTGCTGGAGTATACGATTGCTTGTGCCATGTTTGTTTCTCTCCTGTTCTTCTATTTGTATTGGGGGACAACTTTTGAACGCTTGTTGATGTATTTGTCTACAGCCATAGCCGCAATGGCACCGTCTGCCGCAGCGACTACTGCTTGCTTCACAGGTGTTTTGCGCACCTCTCCCGCTCCAAATACGCCTGGAACAGAAGACTGCATGAACTCATCTAGAATCATAAAGCCTTCCTCATCGAGGGGAACCTGTCCATCCAAGAAATCGGTACCCGGCTTGCTGCCAGACAGGAAGACGAAGACCCCGTCTACGGATAGCATTTCTTCCGTCCCTTCTGCCGTGCGAATGCGCAACCCTTCGACCGCTTTTTCTCCCACTATTTCCAATGGGCGCGTACGGAAACGCATTTCCGTATTCGGCAGTTCGGGTAGTCCATCTACCCCTTGGAGATCAGCGCGCGGCACCAAGAAGGTGATCTTGTCCGTAAATTTGGTCAGTGCATGTGCTTCTTCCAATGCTTCCTCCGTATCACCGATTACCGCCACATGCTTGCCTTCATAAAAAGCTCCGTCGCATGTCGCACATGTGCTCACGCCTCGTCCGAGCAATTGCTCTTCTCCTGGAAGCATACGGTTACGCCCTTTGGAACCAGTCGCTACGATCACGGCCTTCGCTTGGAAAGTACCATGAGCCGTGAAGATGCTTTTATCCTCATCCTCTACGTCTACCGCAGAAATCGTAGTCTGGATGAATTCTGCACCGAAGCCCTCCGCTTGTCTGCGCATTTTATCCAACAGTTCTTTCCCAGTCATCTCGCCTTCAACCCCTGGGTAGTTGGCAATTTTATGTGTCAGGGCAAGCGCCCCTGTTCCGGGTGCCTTATCGATGACGAGCGTCTTTAGATTTCCACGAGCTGTATAAATGGCAGCGGAAGCACCAGCTGGTCCTCCCCCGATGATGATGACATCATACATGAACGGCTCCCCCTTTCCTTATTATCAAATTGTAATTATTATCAACTAGGAACAATTATCATTCTACTTGATAAAATTTTAAAGTCAATATCTTTTTATAATAATTTTAAATTAGTTCTTATTATAAAAAGCGCACAAAAAGTCCGCCCACTGCCTTGAATTATTTTACGATTCCGAATTCACCCGATTTCGTTGACGAAACAAGTAATTCAGGATAAAGTACCACTAACACTTGAACGCACAAAAGCAAAAAAGCAAGAAAGCACAAAAGTGCGAAAGTAAAATGTGCCTTCTCACTGCTTTCAGGCTGATTTAACAAGGAGTTGCCATTATGAACAAGCCATTATCTTTTTCACAAAGTATTTGGGTGCTTGTCACCGTATTCGGAATCTTGTTTCCTGCCCTTTTCTGGGGAAAAGTTGAGCCGCATATGCCGCTCTTCCTCGCAACCATAGGAGCTGCCACTCTTCTCTTCCTGTTCGGCGTTCCGTGGAAGCAAATGGAGGAGGGCTTGATCAAAGGAATTCAAACCGCGATCGCCCCCATGCTGATTCTTTCCTTGATCGGCATTTTGATCGGGGTGTGGATGATGAGTGGTACCGTTCCGATGATTCTGCACCTCGGCATTTCGCTCATCTCACCGGAGTACTTCACACTCTCCGCCCTGTTTCTGACGGTGATCGTCTCGACTGTTACAGGAAGCTCTTTTACCACGGTTAGTACGGTAGGGGTCGCTATGATGGGGGTCTCCACTGCACTCGGACTTGATCCGTTGATTACAGCTGGAGCTATTATTTGTGGAGCTTGCTTCGGGGATAAAATGTCGCCGCTCTCCGACACGACCAACTTTGCAGCAGCCATTGCGGGCGTCTCCTTGTCGGAGCACGTCAAGTTCATGTCACGCACTGCCGTTCCTGCCCTTGTCATTACCGCGATTTTCTTCGGAATTCAAGGACAAAGCGCCAGCGTGAATCTTGACGCCATTCAAGAAATCCAGCTTGCTTTGGAACAAAACTTCTCGCTTAGCCTCTTATCGCTGCTGCCTGCATTCGTCGTCCTGTTATGCTCAGCGCTGCGAAAACCTATTTTGCCTACATTGGTATTCGGGATTTTGAGCGGGATTGTCACAGCTGCTCTTTCCGAAGGAGTTACCTCTCCGGTCGAATGGATGACCGTCATGCAAAAAGGCTTCACCAGCAATATCGCCAATGAAGCCGTTGCATCGATTGTAGACCGCGGTGGACTGTTGTCGATGACCTGGTCCCTCGCCTTGATTTTGATTGCCTTGTCTTTAGGCGGCATCCTGCAATACAGCGGTGTGTTTCATGCACTCTTTTCCGGATTCATCAATCGAATCAAACGGGACGCTGAAATGGTCGGACTAGCCGGCTCTTCTTCTATTCTCGTGAATCTGCTGACAGGAGAACAATATTTGTCCATCCTGCTCCCTGGGCAGATGTTTCGTGAAGCATTCACAGCTCGCAGAATGGCGGGCAGACGACTGTCTCGTACTCTCGAAGACTGCGGGACACTCGTCAACCCACTCATTCCATGGGGGGTAAGTGGTGCATTCTTTACCGCTACCTTGCATGTATCTACAGTGGAATACTTGCCTTACGTCATCTACCTGTGGATCTCGCCAGTTTTGACGTTTCTTTTCGCCATGCGTCGGCAGAAAGCTTAGCCGGCTGCATACACGGTCGTACAGTTTTTCCCTTTGCGCTTGGAGCGGTACAGTGCCTCATCTGCTGCCCGCTTCAAGCCATCTGCCGTGTTTGCGTCTTGAGGGTAGCGCGCGATGCCAACACTGACCGCTATCAAGATGCAGCAATCGTCCTGTGTTAACGGGCGCAAGCGCAAATATTCCCGAATGGCATGCGCTTTTTCCTCCGCCATCTCCATCGACGATCCGGGGCAGAGCAGCATGAACTCGTCTCCCGCATAACGATACGCAGTATCCTCTGGTCCCGCCACTTCTTTCATCGCTTCGGCAATTTGTTTAATCAGTGCGTCCCCTGCATGATGACCATAATGGTCGTTTACCGTTTTTAAGCTGTCTGAATCCAGCATGATCAAAGAGACAGACGCATCCTCTTCACCCAGCAGCTTTTCCAAATCACGATGGAAAGCACGATAGTTCGCAATCCCTGTCAGCTCATCCTGAAACGACATCTGGTACATTCGCTCATATAAACGCGCCGTTTCGATAGCACTTGCTACCTGAAAACCAATGATTTTCAGTAGTTCCTCGTGCTCTTTTTTATAAGCAAACTCGCGATAAGACTGGGCAGAAATAACGCCTTTGATCTGATTCCCCAGCATGAGTGGAACGAAAATGCATGTATTCGTATCAATTTCCGGGCTTCCCCAGCGGATCATTTCTGGTTCGCTTGGCTCGTTCTTCATCGTCTTGATGTGGATGGTTTCCCTTGTATCAATCACTTTGGACACCATCGCTTGCCCATAGGGAATGGTGAGCGGACCATAATTGACCCCGTTATCGATGCTGATCGGAATTTTGATCTCACTGTCGCCTTCATCATAAAAGGCGATAAAGAAAGCATCTGCACGCATTACGCGCGAGACCAGCTCGAATGCTTTCCACAAAATTTTGCTTTCCTCAAACGTTTTCGCAAAAATGTGGCTGAGATCGTGCAAAATCTTCATATGCTCGGAGATCCACATCATTTCGGTTACCTTATTGCGCAACTCCACAATTTGCTTTAGCAGTTCCGCATGCAAGGCACTGTCCTGTTCCGACAGCATGCTGTCTACCTCACGGGATAACGCTTCAACCTCGCCAAGCTCGACTTCTTCTATGTTGCCGAGCCATTGGCTATAACGCTCCAGCAACTGTCTTGCATACGCTTCTCTAACGTCATGCTTCTCATGCATATTCAACCCTCCGGCTATTGGGTAGCTTTACACTTTTTTTTCATGATATCGCTCAATAGCTGCACGGATGGCTTGCAAGACAGCTCCCTGACCAGGTGCTAAAAAGCGTTCTTGGATAGCCTTCGTGATCTCCTGCATGCCATCTGCAACTGTCTTGCCCACAAGCAAGCTCACCAAAAACTCGCTCGTCTTGTCCATGACAAAGGTAAAGCTGGCGTCGCAAATCACTTCGGCGTCTACATCAATGATGAGTACACAGCCCACCATGGTAGAAACCTCGTACAAGGTAGTTCCCTTGGGGATTTGGGCGAAGCCTGCTGTCAGTACCGTATTTTTATTCATCCAGTCGTCCTCCTAGCTGCTGATCGGCAAGCATACCTCGACTGCTGTTCCGTTACCTGGGGTGCTTATCAACCGCAAAGTTCCCCGATGGTTCTCGATGATTTTGCGGCTCACCATCAATCCCAGGCCCGTCCCCGTTTCCTTCGTCGTGAAAAAGGCCTCTCCCAATCTCGCTATCTGATGGGCGGGGATTCCCACTCCATTGTCTTCAAACCGAATGACGACTCGGTCATCTTCACACCGCAGTCGAATCACAATTTCTCCATTGCCTGAGGTCGCTTCGATCCCATTTTTCAAAAAGTTAATGAAGGCTTGCTTCAACTGATTCTCGTCGCAATGGATCAAGGGGACTTCCGATTCGAAAACGACCTGAATCATGACCTTTTTCAAAATCGCCTCCGTCTCCAAGAGCGTAACCACATGCGTGATCAGGTTGGACAGATCGCGAGCTTCAAACACAGCCGTATGCGGCTTCGCCAAGACCAACAGCTCTGAGACAATCATCTCGATTCGCGCCAATTCCGAGCTCATGATCGAAAAATACTCTGGCTTTCTCATGCCATCCTTTTGCATTAATTGCACAAAGCCTTTTAACGAGGTAAGCGGATTGCGTATCTCATGCGCGATCCCTGCCGCCAATTGCCCGACCAGAGCGAGTTTTTCCGAGTTTTGCAAAAATTCTTGCGCCCGTTTGCGTTCCGTAATATCTCGGATCAGTATATACATAGAGAGCTTATCCTGGATCGTCATAGATGTTCCACATACTTCTACGTCCGTCCGACTGCCATCCAAGCGGATCAGCTCGACCTCTATTGGCGAGGCCGTTTCCTCTTCTTCCAAAGTGCGGATCAGACCCTTGATCTTCGGTACATCACGGGGATGGAAAAAAGACTGAAATGGATACCATAACAGCTCGTCCAAGCCGGAAGCCCCAACCAGCTTCATCCCTGCTTGGTTGACATATTGAAGCTCCCCAGCACGGAAAATGAACGCACCTTCACCGGAAATATCCAATACTCTGCACTGTTTGGAACCATAGCTGTCCCCAAATGGGGCCGGAAGCTTCTGCACCATCGCATAATACCCAATTGATGTGCCTTCCTCCCAAAATGTTCCATATGTAATATGCACGGGAATGCTTGTCCCATCCTTATGACGAAAAGCGGTGAAAAAAGGTCTCGGATCACCATTCATCGCAAATTGTGTTTGAAGGCGTACCATTTCTTGTTCTTCCGAAACAGCCAGCTTCCAAAATGAGGACCCTTCCCATTCTTCTACGGAGTAGCCATTCAACACCTGACAGGCAGGATTGCCTTTAAAAACTCTACCAAATTGATCGAGCAGAAAAGTGGCCTGAATCATTTGATCAAAGAAGGAACGATAGAGATGACCACTTCTCCAACCACTGTCCAATAAATTTTTCATCGTGCCCCTCCCTCCTGGGACGAGAAAACGGCTACTCCAAATTACGGAAATAGCCTACATCGTTCTCAAATCCTATTCTCACCCAATTTTACCCTATTCGCTCTGTTGTTTCCATCCCCCGGAAAATTTAATTATGCGATTTTTCCAGTACCTCTGCACTGACACGCAGTTGTTCTGCCATTTTTTCATCTACAACTAAGCCCAGCTTTGTGATAGCCGCTACCAGCGCTCCAACGACAGGTGATACCGTGGGAATGACCGTTTGAAACGAAGCTCTCCCAATCAGTTGTTTACGAAGGATTGTACTGGCCGTTAACAATCCTCCCGCCAAAACAACTGGTACAGGCTCCTGGATCTTTTTTAAGCAAGCATCGGCCAATTCTAGCAAATCCTCTACTGCTTGCATGATCAAAGCATTCGCCACCGGATCGCCCATAGTTGCGGCTTTTTCCACGAGCTGACTCGTTTTTGCCAGCTCCATTCGCGGATTGCTTCCCCCGTAGATCAGGCTGATCAGCTCATCAGGACGCCTAACGCCATAGTGGTCCATAAACAGTCGCGTCAGTACTGTCGATTCACCGCGCCCATCGTATTCGCGCAATACGGCGCTTGCCGCTTTTTTGCCCAAATCAAATCCGCTGCCCTCATCCCCTACCAGATAGCCCCATCCACCTACACGATGCCTAGCCCCCTCTTTTGAAAAGGCACAGGCAATCGAGCCTGTACCGGCAAGGAGTACGACGCCTGGCTGCCCCCACGTCCCCGCGTAAAGAGCTGCGATGACATCACTATCAATCAATAGCCGTTCTCCCCACTCATTGGCAAAGGCATGCTGAATTCTTTCCTTGATCTGCGGACGATCTGCACCGCCAAGCCCAATAAACAGACCGGCTACGTCCTCTTCTTTCGCACCTGCCTTTATCCTTACAGTATCAATGAGTTGGCGTAGCGTAGCTTCCACATCCGCCCAGCTTCTGGAGAGCGGGTTTGATGATTCCCCCATCACAATTGCCTGTACCTGTCCCGCCTCATTGCAGATGGCTGCTCTGGTTTTGCTTCCACCCCCATCAATCCCGACAAACCACTTTTCTCCATTACTTGACTGCACCTGCCGTCAACCCCTCCATAAACTGCCTCGATGCCATCAAAAATACGACGATCATCGGTAACGCAGACAACGTGAGCCCAGCAAACAGCAGGCTCCAATCCGTTTCATATTCTCCAAACAGCACCATCATGCCTACCGGAATCGTCTTGAGCGCTTCTTCTTGAATGAAAATCAACGGGAAGAAAAAGTCGTTCCACGCATGGATGAAATTAATAATGACCACCGTAGCCAAAGCTGGACGAATCAGCGGCAGGAGTACGCGCCAAAACACCTGAAAATGGCTGCATCCATCGATCCGCGCCGCTTCCTCCAGCTCAATCGGCAACGTCCGAAAGAAGCCCGTCAAAATAAAAACAGAGATCGGAATGCCACTCGCCGTATAGATCAGAATCAGCGACCAAAGAGAATTCAAGAGGCCGAGATTCTTCATCAGCAAAAACAAGGGAACGATCCCCAGCTTAATCGGAATCATCAGGCCAATAATGAAAAAGAAATACAGCCCCGCTGTCCATGTAAAGGAAAAACGCGACAAGTAAAAGGCTGCCATCGCTGAAAACACCGTAATGAGCAAGACAGACAGAGCACTGACAAATACACTGTTCCATAAAAAGTCGGCAAACGGCACGGCTTCCCACAGCTTTTTGTACGTATCCAGACTAAACGTCTTCGGAAGGGAGAGTGGACTCGCGAATATCTCCCTATTCGTTTTCAAGGAAGAAGAAATCATCAGTACGATCGGATATAGCGCGATTAATGCAAATATATACGCCAGCACATAAGAAACAGCTCTCCCACCCACAGTCATTTTCACATCTCATCCTCCTTTCCACTCAGGAACACGCAATTAGTGTTGGACTTCTCGTTTCCTCATCAAATAGAGTGATAGCGCCGACACAGATCCGACGATGAAAAACAACACGACAGCCAATGCCGAACCGAGTCCGAGTGTGACATCTCCAGATCCGCTGCTAAACGCCATGCGATAAAAGTATACCGCCAGCGTATCCGTGGAATAAAACGGCTCACCCATCGAGCCTTGCATGGCGTAGACGAGCTCGAACGCTTCAAACGCTTGAATGAACGTAAATATCGTCATAATCGTGATCGCTGGCATGCACAGCGGCAAAATCATTTTCCACAGCATCCGCAAGCCTGTTGCCCCATCCAATCTCGCCGCTTCGATCAAATCCTCCGGGATCGATTGCAGTCCCGCCAAAAAGATCAGCATGGCAAAGCCTATGCCAAACCAGCAGTTAATCAAAATGATCGCGAGAAGCGCTGTATCCGGGTCCCCGAGCCATGGTCTGGCCCACACTCCAAGACCAATTTTCTCCAATATGGTATTAAGGGCACCGTAATTCGGATTTAAAACCAATTTCCATAAAAACCCAATCACAATAACAGACAACAGCCTTGGCATGAAATAAGCGATCTTGAGAAACCCGGACCCTCGTATTTTGCGATAGATGAGAAAAGCCAGACCGAAGGCAATACCATTTTGCACAATCATTTCGACCACAAAGTAGAAGACGTTATGCCGAAAAGCGTTCCAAAACATTTCGTTGAAAGGCTCTACTGTAAATAGCGTAATGAAATTTTGCAGTCCGACAAAAACCCCGCGCTTGATGCCATTCCAGTCGTACAGGCTGTATAAGAAGGCCGAAAAGATCGGGTACACGACAAACACCGTATAAATAACAAGCGCGGGCAGCGGAAACAAGTGAATCAGCCAGCGAACTTGCCCCTTTGTTCGAATGCTTTTCCGGTTTACCGTCTCGATGATACCCACCCCTTTTTTCTGAAAATCATCGCGGTCTGTTCAGAAGCCGGGAGTGAACCCAACTCAGGTCCACTCCCCTTTTTCGTCTGCTATGTTCTACTTTTTAAAGGGAGGGAACCAGGTAGCAGCCGACTTTTGTACTTCTTCTGCGACCTGCTCAGGGGTGAGCTTGCCTAAATACATGCCTTGGAGAGCGTTTTCCAATGTTTGCTTCGTGGTCGGTTTTCCTTCCGCGAAGTTGACGACCATCAAATAGGGTGTGGCGCTTGATTGGGACAGCTCTGCCATCTTGTTTACCAACGGATCGTCTGTCGATACTCCTGGCACCGCGCTGATTCGTTTGAACTGATTGGCGAATAGCTCCCCGAACTTTTTCGTCGCCATGAATTCCATGAACTTCAATGCCTCGGCTTTGTGTTTGGACTTGGCATTGATGGCATAGGAACCATCGACCCAGGTTGTCAGGACTTGTTTTCCGTCATTCGTTGGCATCGGGAAAAAATCAAGTGGCAAATCGGGGTTGAGCTTTTTGATACCTTCCAATTCAAAGCTGCCATTGATGAACATCGCTGCTTTTTCCGTGGCGAACAACGTCCGCATATCATTCAATTCGAGACCCACATAATTTTCCGGGAAATAAGGGATAAGTTCTTGCATACGCTGCACGGATTGGAGGAACTCGGCGCTTTTTAAGTCACTTTTTCCTTTTAGCAGCTTGTCGAGATAGTCCGTTCCGCTATAGCTAGCTGGAGCAATCACACCATGACTGAGAGAGAGGAGCCAGCCTTCCTTTGCTCCGAAAGAGATCGGAACGATTCCCTTTTCTTTCAATGTTTTGGCTGTCGCGATCAGTTCATCCCAGCTTTTCGGTGGCTGGAGTCCATTTTGTTCGAAGATTTTCTTGTTGTAGTAAAATTGGGTCGAGTTCAGGGATAGTGGGACACCGTAGACTTTACCATCTTTACCTGTGGCCGCTGCGAGGACGTCTTTTGGGATGGTAGATATGCCTGGCACATTGTCAAGAGGCTCCAGATGTCCGGCTTCAGCCAGCGCAATCCCTGGAGCGTAGGGACGTAGCTGCAAAATATCTGGACCACTGTCGCTTTGCAGCGCCGTGTTGAGGATGGTATTGTACTCCGTTGCTTTGAATGGTTTGAAGTCGATTTTGATATTCGGATTGTCTGCCTCAAAAACTTTGATAATTGCTTTGTAGCCCTCCGTGTCTTCTACTCGCCAACTATGCATGGAGAGTGTTACCTGTTGTCCTCCACCCTGACCGCCGCCAGACTCTGTTTGGGTTCCCCCACTGCTACATCCTGTCACCACCATAACCGCAGCCAACACGATAGAAGCTACATAGCGAAAACGAATTTGCTTCATGCGAAAACCCTCCCCTTTTTCTTCCCTTAGGTCTGCAAAAGCTGAGCCGTAACAGCATCGTGCAAAATCGGTCGTAATTGCCGAAGCTGATGATTGCGGCCTAGATGAACGGCGTTAGTGAGAAAGATGACTGCAAACTGTTGCTCTGGGTCGATCCACATACTGGTACCCGTAAAGCCCGTATGTCCGAAGCCCTTACGATGAAAGCCGCTTCCACAGCTCAACGTAGTGGATGCTTGATTAAGCTCCCAGCCATACCCTCTACTCCCCCCTGCTTGCTCTGTATGATTGCGTATCGCCAGTTCGTACCATGCACTCGCAAGTATTCGAGGATCTTGATACAACCAGCTCATCGCGTATCGGCAAAGATCGTCAGCCGTTGAGAAAAGTCCAGCATGTCCGGCAACCCCTCCCATCGCAAATGCTTTCTCATCATGAACCTCGCCTGTAATGTAGGCATTGGTGAGGCTACAGCATTCAGTAGACGCAATATTCCGATAAATTTTTCGATCGGGACAGAAAACGGTATGCGCCATCCCCAATGGGGTGAAGATACGCCGAGTGACAAACTGATCCAAGTGCTCTTCTGTTACTTGCTCGATAACGAGGCCTAGCCAAATCATGCCCAAATCACTGTAAATTACCTGGGTCCCTGGCTCGCAAATCAATTTTTGCGCGTACAGCAACTCGGGCAAATCGATCTCGCTGTCTCGCCTTCTCTCTGTCAAATCTGCCGGCATTCCTGAGGTATGCGTAAGCAACTGTTCGAGTGTGATCCGCTGTTTATCGGCGGGACAATCGGGAAAAAACCGACCAATCTGATCATCTAGCGCTACCATTCCCTCCTGCACAAGCAGGAGGATAGCAGGCAGCGTCGCTGTCACTTTGGTGAGTGACGCCAGGTCAAACATGGTATCCGGCGTCACTGGCTGGTCTTTGGCGATATTCGTCGTTCCGACATCACACGCATACCAGATACGGCGATCACGCACGATTCGCAAGGCAGCTCCCGGGAGCAAACCGTTGTCCACCCATCCTTGCAAAAGCAGCTCCAGATCGTCCATGTCTTCCCTCCCTTCTCCTACGTCGATGAGCGTTTCGTCCGACTCACAGCAAGCCTTGATTTTTCCAACAGGGGAATGACTTGCTCTTGCATCCTGCTAATCATGGTAATAAACAAAATATCGATGACATTCAATTGGGCAATGCGTGAGGCCATGGCTCCGCTGCGAATGCTTTTTTCTACTGAACTGGTGAACAGCCGGATGTTGGCTAATTCGGCTACTGGCGAAGGGCCTAATTTGGTCAGGGTAATGATGGTCGCTCCCTGCTGCTTGGCCTCCGTCAACGATTGAATAATGTCTTCGGTCTGTCCTGAATAAGATATGCCGATAACTACGTCTTTTTCCGTTAAAGTGACTGCCGACGTCAATTGAGCGTGAAAATCCGAATAAGCCTCGCACCACAAGTTAATCCGCGAAAATTTTTGCCGGATATCGTCAGCAATGACTGCCGATGCACCGACGCCGTAGACATCGATCTTCCTGGCTACCGACAGCACGTCGACTGCTTTCTTTACTTCTTCGTTAGACAAGACGGAGAGCGTATCCTGGATGGATTGAATATTGTTCCAGCTGACCGCTTGCATAATCGATTCAACTGAACCTTCCATCATAATCTCCTGATAGCTGCCTATCGCCGTCTGTTTCGTCAAATCTCCCGCGACGCGCAGCTTTAGCTCCTGATATCCCTTCATATTAAGAGAGCGAGCCAAACGGATAATCGTCGCCTCGGATACCCCACTATATTCCGCCAATTTTTGGACAGATAGCTTCACGACATCTTCCGGGTGAGCAAGGATATAATCAGCGACTTTTCGCTCCGAAGGCTTCAATTGATCCAAGATTGCTTGCAGGCTGACAAGCCCTCCATTTAACATATGTGACATCTCTTTCTTCCCCCAAATCTTATCTACATTTTATGTAGCGTTATTTCTCTCGTCAATTGTTATCTAATAAACAATATTTCAAATTTGCAAAGCTCAGCACAACTCGTCTGAATTTGTTCTCCCTTTTTCAAAAAATTCCCTCCTTGACTTTCTCGCGGCGTCAAGCTTTACGCTTGCATCGCAACTAGGAATAAAAAGGAGGATTTTCCCATGGAAACGTTACTGATTAAAGACTGCATGATATGGACGATGGTTGAAGGAGAGAAGCCATTTCTCGGGGATATTTGGATCGTGGATGGTCGAATCGCCAAAATCGGACCATCCCTTGAAGAGGAGGCAGACCGTGTCATACTGGCTAAAAATAGGCTAGCGATGCCTGGTCTCATCAATGCTCACAACCATGCCAGCATGTCCTTGCTGCGTGCTTTTTCCGATGATCTCAAGCTGATGGATTGGTTGGACAAAAAGATGCTCCCGGCTGAAGCCCGGATGACAAGAGAAGATGTCTACTGGGGAACAACACTGGGAATCGCGGAAATGATCGCTTCTGGCACGACCGCCTTTGCCGATATGTACGTGCATATGGATGCTGTTGCCCAAGCGGTACTTGATTCCGGGATACGTGCTTCCCTGACTCGCGGCATGGTCTTTATCGAGGATGACGGAGGACGACGAATGGCCGAAGCCTTGGACCTCATCGACAACTGGACGGGAATTGGCGATGGCAGAATCACGACGATGCTCGGTCCGCACGCTCCTTATACGTGCCCGCCAAAGCCCTTGCAAGGAGTCATCGAGCTTGCCCGCAAGCGCCAAATCCCACTCCACATCCATCTGGCCGAAACAATTGAGGAAGGAGAGAAAATCCGGGCCAAGTACAATCAGACTCCCACGGAGTACTTGCACGAACTGGGCATGTTCGACGATACGCACGTCTTGCTCGCGCATGCTGTTCATCTGAATGAATCCGATGTCGCGCTTCTACGCGGGATGAGAGGCGGTGTCGCACACAATCCTGTCAGCAATTTGAAGCTCGGCTGCGGCATCGCCCCTGTCAGGGAGCTAATCGAGGCTGGGGTCACTGTCGGGATGGGAACAGACGGTGCCGGCAGCGCTACGACTCTCGATATGTTTGCCGAGATCAAAGCCGCGACTTGGATGCAAAAGCTCAAGCACGGTGATCCAACGGTACTGCCTGCTGAAACGGCCTTGCGCATGGCTACCATCGAAAGTGCAAAGCTGCTTGCAATCGATCACGAGGTCGGAACACTGGAAGCCGGAAAGCGAGCCGATCTCATCCTGATCGATCTGGATAAACCGCACCTCCAGCCTGTCCATGACATCCCTGCCCTGCTTGCCTACAGCGCGACGGGAGCCGATGTGGATACAACCATTGTGAACGGAAAAATTTTAATGCATCAGCGCCAATTCCAAACCCTCCATTGGGAGGAAATAAAAAGAGAAGCGACAGCACGAGCCAGCCGACTCGTCGAGGGACTGTAATTGCTATTGTACTCACAGGTTGCGTAGGCAGAAGCCAATCGTGAGACACATCGCAAACACGCTCCACATGAAATAGGGAATGAGCAGCGAGGATGCGATTTTGTGGTGGGGACGAATGGCGCGAATGAGTACCCATGTGGAATACATCACCAGAATGGTATCCAGCGCAGCCAACACGAGCAGTTGATAACCGATAAACAACACGAAAAAAAGTTGATGAAAAAACCAATTGATTCCATAGAGGAGCAAAAGCTCACGGTCTATCTGCTTTGTTCCAATCAAGATCAACAACGACCATGCTATGAGTGCATATAAAATGAGCCAGATGATGCGAAACAAGTAGATTGGCGGTGTTCCATCAGGCTTTGCAAGGGAATCATACCAGGCTCCACCGTCTGGAAAAGCAAGACCACCCAGTGAATAGAGGGCCACTCCCGCAAGAAATAGAAGACTATTGTTCACCAATCTCATCCAGGAAGTCACCCTTTCTTCTTTCTCTTCTTTCCTCTTCTATATCTATGAGCGGTCCTTCTCTTTTCATGCTAGTTTCAGAGATTTCTTTTTGGGTAAAAAATCTTGGTTCGTGCTGTAGTGGTGGGGAGGAAACAGGAGAAAACGCTCCAGCTTCTAGGGCCACCCGCTGGGGGATTGA